>NZ_BCAK01000062.1:0-14773 GCF_001293905.1 Brachybacterium sp. SW0106-09 | reverse complement strand
CCCCGCGGCGCGCGCACCGGGCGCCGACGGCGGCCTCGCGTCCGCGACGGCCACGGCCACATCCACGGCCACACCCACGGCCACACCCACGGCCACTGCCGCGGCCTCGCCCCCGGCCGGGGCCCGCGACCCCCTCGGCGCGGCGGTGCGCGCCGTCGAGGCGCTCGGTGCGGTCTCGCTCAGTGCGTATCTCGCCCAGTCGGTCCTGTGCCTGCTCCTGTTCCCGCCGTACACCCTCGACCTCGGCGCGCAGCTCGGCAGCGCGGGCGCCGCGGCGCTCGTGCTCGCCGGCTGGCTCCTCATGCTCCCGCCCGCCGTGCTGCTGCGCCGGAGCGGACGACGCGGCCCGATGGAGCACGTGCTGCGTGCTCTGGCAGGATCGAGCACACCCCGCACACCCCGCACACCCCGCACCGCCGACGCCCACCGAGCCCGCGGAGGAACCCGATGACCGTCTTCGCCGACACCCCGCGCTGGCCCCGTCACGGCACCGTGTGGGGCCATCTCGTCTCGGACCGCTCCCTCGAGGAGCTGCACGAGGCCGCCGCCCGTGCCGGACTGCCCCCGCGCGCCTTCGACCTCGACCACTACGACTGGCCCGCCTCCGCCCGCGAGGACCTCGAGGCCGCCGGGGTGAGCTTCGTCGGCGACCGCGAGCTGACCCGGATCCTGCTGCGCTCGGGGCTGCGGGTGAAGCTCTCCGAGCGCCCCGCCGGCCGGGCCCGACGCAGCGCCGCCCACGCCGCCGAGCTGGGCCTCGACCCCGTGCCGCGCGACCTGATCGTCGGACTCGTCGGCCATGTGGACCCCCTGCCCGCGGAGCCCGGCTCCTTCCGCCTCACCCGCGACCTGCCGCACGGGGACGTACGGGTCGAGGCGCACGATGCGCAGGGCCGACGCCGCGCCGAGGCGCTGCTGGCACGGCTCGACGCGCTCGCCCGTGAGGCCGGGGAGCCCGGCTTCGTCGGCCAGGCGATGGACGGCCCGCCGACGGACTGAGCGGCGACGGGTCCGACCACGGGACGAACCGGCCGGGCCCGCCGACAGGATGAACCGGACGGGCCCGCCGACACCGCTCCCCGCCCGCGATGTGCCCCGGACGACGGGACGGGCCCCTCACCGCGGTGAGGAGCCCGTCCGCATCAGGCGGCGTGCAGGACGAGGTCAGCCTTCGGCGCCGTGGCCCTTGCCGTTGTTCCAGTCCCGGCTGCGCCGGCCGTCCTCGGCGAAGCGGCCCTTGCGACGGTTCTCCTCGTCGCGACGGCCCTTGCCGCGGCCGTTGTCGCGACCCTTGCCCTTGCCGTTGTCGCTGCCCTTGCCGCGGTCGGCCTGGCCACGGCCCTTGCCGTTGCCCTTGCCGTTCCCGTTGCCGGCACCGCCGCCCGAGCCCGCCTCCTCGTCGTCCGCGTCGCCGAGGACGTCGAGGTAGACCTGGACCACGGCGGGACGCGGCACGGCGACCAGGTCGCCCTTCAGCCCGCCGCCGGGAGCGAAGTCCGGGAAGTAGGAGGTGTGGGCGCCCCACTCGCCGCCCTCGCCCGGGTGCTGGACCGCGACGAAGACCGAGTCGTCGAGGTCGTGGATGACCGGGCCGCTGGTCTCGGCGTCGGCGGGGACGGCCAGGAACTGCTCGACCCTGCCGCGGTCCTCGCCCTCGAGGGTGACCTTGTGGAGAGCGTCGGAGTAGCCGATCTTGCCCGGCTGGCCGTCGGTGGAGATCCACAGCGTGCCCTTCGAGTCGAAGGCCAGGTTGTCCGGGCAGGAGATCGGGGAGACCTGGTCCTTCGGGAACCCCGAGAAGTAGGCGGTCTCAGAGGTGGAGGGATCGCCGGCCAGCAGCAGGATCGACCAGTTGAAGCGGGTCGAGGTGTGGTCGTCGCGCTGCTCGGTGATCTCGATGACGTGGCCGTCGCGGTTGCCGCCGTCGGGCACGGCGACGGGGTTGGCCTCGTCGACGTAGTCGGGGGAGCGCTTGGAGTTGTTGGACAGCGCCACGTAGATCTTGCCGCTGGTGGGGCTGGGCTCGACGTCCTCGGGGCGGTCCATCTTGGTCGCGCCGACGGTGTCGGCCGCGAGACGGGTGTTGACCAGGACCTCCTCGACGGTGAAGCCGGGGACCAGGGAGCGGTTGTTGCGCACCAGCGGGACCCAGGTGCCCGCGCCGTCGAAGGCGCCGTCGGAGGGCACGTCGCCGGAGCCGTCGATCTCGCCGGCGGGGGAGTTGCCCTCGAAGCGCGCGACGTAGAGCGTGCCCTCGCTGAGCAGCTTCATGTTGTTCGCCTTGTCGCCCTCGCGGTACACGCGACGGGAGACGAACTTGTAGATGTAGTCGTCCGTCTGGTCGTCGCCGGAGTAGACGACGGCGTGGCCGGTGCGGGCGATGTGCACGGTGCCGGCCTCGTGCTTGAAGCGGCCCAGCGCCGTGTGCTTGACCGGGGTCGAGGTCGGGTCGTCGGGGTCGATCTCGACGATCCAGCCGAAGCGGTTGGCCTCGTTCTCGTAGCCCTCGTTGTTGAGGTTGAAACGGGGGTGGACGAGGTCCCAGCGGCGCGAGGTGGGGCCGGGGGAGATGCCCACGCGCTCCTGCTCCTCGACGCCCGCGGTGCCCACGAAGTACTGGTCGAAGTTCTCCTCGCCCGAGAGGACGGTGCCCCACGGGGTGGTGCCGCCTCCGCAGTTGTTCAGGGTGCCGAGCACGGTCATGCCCTCGGGGTCCTCGACGGTCTTCAGCAGGTCCGAGCCCGCGGCGGGGCCGTCCACGGTGAAGGGGGTGAAGCCGGTGATGCGCCGGTTGCGGCGGCCGCCGACGACGTAGGACCAGGGCTCGCCCGCGCCGGTGCGCTCGAGGTCCACGATCGACAGGCCGTGGGCGGCGATCGCGGTGCCCACGACGTCCTCGGGGTTCGAGGCGATGTACTCCGGGGAGAACATGATGTTCTCGTTGGTGTACTCGTGGTTGTTGACGAGATAGCCGGTGGTGCCCTCCTCGTCGTCGACGATGACGTTGAGGTAGTCGGAGTTGTAGCCGAACTGCTTCTCCTGCGACTCGCGGGTCTGGTTCTCGAGGTCGAACTCGGGGGAGTCCTCGAACAGCGGGTCGCCCCAGCGGATGATCGGGGTCCAGTCGTAGCCGCGGGGCACCGTCATGTCGTCGACGACGCGGGGCACCGGGTCGATGGCCTGGAAGGTGAGGGTCCCGTCGCCCTGGGGGTGGGCGCCGTGGTCGGCCCGCGCCGCCGGGGCGCCGGCCACGTTCGCGCCGACGACCACCGCGGCGGCCAGACCGCCGCCCGCGCCGAGCGCGACGCGGCGCGAGATCGCGGCGTCGGCGATGTCGCGGAAGTGCGAGTTGTCCGAGGTGTTGGGGACCGGGTGCGAGCAGGCGCTGCCGCACTTGAGCTCGCAGGTGATGGCGAGGCGGTTGCCACGGGTGTGGCCGAGCATGGGGAGATGACGCTTGAGCATGGGGGCTCCTCAGGTCGTGAGCGGGTGTCCGCGAGGGGGTGGAGCTCGCGACCCCCAAACCATGGACGGCGAGGTGGAGCACGACATGGGGTCCCGGTGAAGCCGCGATGAACAGTCGATGAGCGACGAATGTCCGATTTGCGACATGGTGGTGTTGCGTAAATGTGCACGTCAGAGCGTCGTCGCAGGGAGCGGCGGGGAATGCGCGGATCAGTCCTGCGCGGGCGGGACGGACGGGCTCGCGGGGGAGGAGGAGCTCGTCAGCGCCCGCAGCTGGTCCGGCTCCACCTGCTGCTCGGGGTCGAGGTCCGTGCCCTGCAGCTCGATCCAGAAGGTCGCACCGCCCCCGGGCGTCGGCTGCACGCCGATCGCGCCGCGATGCTGCTGGACGATGGTCGCCGCGATCGACAGGCCCAGGCCCGCGCCGCCGCCCTGGCTCGCCGAGCGGACCCGGGAGGAGTCGGTGCGGTAGAACCGCTCGAACACCTTCTCCCGCTGGTCGTCGTCGATGCCCTCGCCGTGGTCGCGCACCTCGATCCGGACCCGGCCGTCCTCGAGGCGGCCCACCGCGAACTCGACCGGCGATCCCTTGGGGGTGTGGCGGTTCGCGTTGCCCACCAGGTTCAGGATCACCTGGCGCAGCGAGGCCTCGTCGCCCAGCACCCCGAACGGGACGTGCGGCTGCACCGACAGCGGCGTCCCCTGCAGGGAGACGACCATGACCTGCCGGTCCGGGTCCAGGGCGCGCAGGTCCTGGGCGGCGTCGAAGAGGGCGTCGGTGAGGTCCAGCGGCTCGAGGTCGAGGTCGGGGCGCTCGTCGAGCCGCGCCAGGCGCAGCAGGTTCTCCACGAGGGAGCCCATCCGCCTCGCCTCGTCCTCGATCCGACGCATCGCGGAGGCGGTGTCCTCGTCGGTGCGCAGGGCCCCCATCCGGTACAGCTCCCCGAAGCCGCGGATCGCTGCCAGCGGCGTGCGCAGCTCATGGGAGGCGTCGCCCACGAAGCGGCGCATCCTCGCCTCCGAGGCGGTGGCCTTCTCCTCCGAGGCGGACTGCGCGGCGAAGGCCTGCTCGATCCGCACCAGCATCTCGTTCAGCGACAGCGCGAGGTCGTGCACCTCGAGGCTCGTGTCCGTCACGGGCACGCGCTGGGAGAGGTGGCCCCCGGCGATCTGGGAGGCTGTGGCCTCCACGTCCCGCAGCGGCTCGAGCGCCCGATGGGTGACGTAGCCTCCTGCGCCCATCCCGACCAGCACCACGAGGGTGCCCACCAGCACGATGATCAGCGCCATCTCGTGCATGGTGCGGTCCACCGAGGTCAGCGGCAGGGCCACGTACACGCTGCCCTTGTCCGGCCCGGAGTTCACCATCGCGATGACCCGCCAGCGGTTCTCGGCGGAGTCCAGCACCGTGAAGGGGCGCCCGCCGCGCTGCAGGATCTGCTCGTCGGTGAGGTCCGGGAACTGCACCGAGACCTTCCCGGGCCCGTAGTGGAAGACCTCCTGCTCGATCGGCCGTCCCTGCTCGTCGCGGATCTCGACCGCGTACTCCACGGGGATGTACGTGCTCGAGGTGACGGCGTCGTCGTCCCCGGCGAGCTCGTGCTGCGCCAGGGAGAGCATCTCGCTGATCGAGGACTGCAGGTTGTTGTCGACCGACTGGATCAGGGTGCGGTTCAGCAGGAACAGCGACAGGCTCCCGGTCACGACCACGCCGAGCACCAGCAGCAGCGAGATCAGCGCGACGATCCGGGTCCACAGCGACATCGGGCGCTCGGTGCGCAGGCTCGGCAGGGCCACGGGGTGGTGCTCCTCGGGTCGGGCGTCGGGGTCAGGCGCCCTCGGCGGCGCGCAGCACGTAGCCGATGCCGCGCTTGGTGTGGATCATCGGGTCGCCCACCACGTCGATCTTGCGGCGCAGGTAGGAGATGTAGGACTCGACGATGCCCACCTCGCCGGACCAGTCGTAGTCCCAGACGTGGTCGAGGATCTGGGTCTTGGAGACCACGCGGCCCGCGTTCAGCATGAGATAGCGCAGGAGCTTGAACTCGGTGGGGGACAGCTCGATGTTCACGTCCCCGCGGTGGACCTCGTGGGAGTCCTCGTCCAGGCGCAGGTCGCCGACGACGAGGGCGCTGTCCACGGCCGTCTCCGAGCCGCCGTGGGTGCGGCGCAGCACGGCCCGGATCCGGGCGACGACCTCCTCGAGGCTGAAGGGCTTGGTGACGTAGTCGTCGCCGCCGACGGTGAGGCCGGCGACCTTGTCCTGCGTCTCGTCCTTCGCGGTGAGGAAGAGGATCGGGTACTGCTCGCCGCGGTCGCGCAGGCGGCGCGTGACGGTGAAGCCGTCCATGTCCGGGAGCATCACGTCCAGGACCACGAGGTCCGGCTGGTGCTCGGTCGCCTCCCGGATCGCCTCGTTGCCGGTGGAGGCGGTGAACACCTCGAAGCCTGCGAAGCGCAGGGAGGTGGCCAGGAGGTCGCGGATGTTGGGCTCGTCGTCGACGACCAGGAGGCGTGCCTCGTAGTCGTTCTCCTCGCTCGCAGCAGTCATGGCTCTACCGTCCTCCCTCTGCTTGGGAGATGGCTGGACGTCTCCTGGGCGGCCTCAGCGCAGGGTGCGCTGGACCTTCTCCTGCTGCTTGCGCAGCTTGCGGATCGTCCAGCCCATCTGGATCATGCGCACCGAGCCGACCAGCGCCATGACCAGCGCACCTGCGATCGCGGCGAGCAGCATCGCGACGCCGAGGGGGAGGTCGAACTCCGCCCCGAAGTACTGGAAGCGGGCCGAGACATTGTTCTGGATCACGAAGATCAGCAGCAGCACCAGCACGATCGCGCCGAGGATCAGCGCGATCCAGGTCGTCGCGGTCTTGCCGCCGGAGGAGGGGACCTCGTCCTTCTGCGGGGCGGGGTCCTGGGCGGCGGGGCGCTCGGCGGCGCGTCGGTCGGTCGGTGCGGTGTCCGCGGGACGGGTCGCCTCGGGGGTGGGCGTCGGGTCGTCCGCGGGGCGCGCGGCGCCGTCGGGGCCGGGGGTGCGGGTGGGATCGTCGGGTGCGGTCATGTCGATCTCCTGGGGACGGCCGACGGGGCGGCGGGGAAGCGCCGGCAGGGCCGGCGGGGATGTCGTGCGTGCCCACTGTAACGACGTCGCGTCCCCTCCCCGTGGAGCCGGGCCGACGGATATGCGGCCCGGGACGGATCAACCCGCGTCGAGCGCCCCGTCCAGCTGCTCGGCGTCCACGATCGAGTAGGCGTAGCCCTGCTCGGCGAGGAACCGCTGACGGTGCGCGGCGAAGTCCTGGTCCTGGGTGTCGCGCATGACGACGGTGTAGAAGTGCGCGGAGCGCCCGTCGGCCTTGGGGCGCAGCAGGCGGCCGAGGCGCTGGGCCTCTTCCTGGCGGGAGCCGAAGGCGCCGCTGACCTGGACCGCGACCGAGGCCTCGGGCAGGTCGACCGAGAAGTTCGCGACCTTCGAGACGACCAGGCGGTCGATCCGGCCCTCGCGGAAGTCGGCGAACAGCTGCTGGCGGCGCTTGACGGGGGTCTGCCCTGTCAGCAGCTCCGCGCCGAGGTGCTCGGCGATCTCCTCGAGCTGGTCGAGGTACTGGCCGATCACCAGCAGCGGCTCCTCGGGATGGGCGCGGGCGATCCGCTCGACCACCGGCACCTTCGCGCCGTGCGCGGCGCCGAGGCGGGGCCGGTCGGAGGCCTCCGCCATCGCGTAGGCCATGCGATCCGAGGCCGGCAGGGTCACCCGCACCTCGGTGCAGACGGCCGGGGCGATGTAGCCCTGCGCCTCGATGTCCTTCCACGGCGCGTCGTAGCGCTTCGGCCCGATCAGCGAGAAGACCTCGCCCTCGCGGCCGTCCTCGCGCACGAGCGTCGCGGTCAGACCCAGACGGCGCCGGGCCTGCAGGTCCGCGGTCATCCGGAACACGGGCGCGGGCAGCAGGTGCACCTCGTCATAGAGGATCAGACCCCAGTCGCGGGCGCTCATCAGCTCCAGGTGCGGGTGGACGCCCTTCCGCTTCATGGTGAGGACCTGGTACGTGGCGATCGTGACCGGGCGGATCTCCTTCGTCGTGCCGGAGTACTCGCCGATCTCGTCCTCGGTGAGGGTGGTGCGGGCCAGCAGCTCGTCCCGCCACTGGCGGGCGGAGACGGTGTTGGTCACCAGGATCAGCGTGGTGCGCTGCATCGCGGCCATCGCCCCGGCGCCGACGAGGGTCTTGCCCGCGCCGCAGGGGAGGACCACCACGCCCGAGCCGCCGTGGCGGAAGCCGTCCACCGCCTCGGTCTGGTACGGGCGCAGGTGCCAGCCGTCCTCCGCCAGCGCGATCGGGTGCGCCTCCCCGTCGACGTAGCCGGCGAGGTCCTCGGCGGGCCAGCCGAGCTTCAGCAGCGCCTGCTTGAGCGCGCCCCGCTCGGAGGGATGGACCCTGACCGTGGTGTCGTCGACGCGCTCGCCGAGCATGCCCTGGACCCGCTTGGCGCGGGTGACCTCCTCGAGCACCGCGCGGTCCAGACCGTGCAGCACGAGCCCGTGCTGTGGGTCGGAGAGCAGCTGCAGGCGCCCGTAGCGGTCCATGGTGTCCGCCACGTCGATCAGCAGCGAGTGGGGGACCGGGTAGCGGGAGTGGTCCACGAGCGCCGCGACGACGGTCTCCGCGTCGTAGCCGGCGGCGCGCGCGTTCCACAGCCCGAGGTCGGTGATGCGGTAGGTGTGCACGTGCTCGGGCGCCCGCTCGAGCTCGGCGAAGGCCGCGATCGCGATCCGGGCGGCCTGCGCCGAGGGATGGTCGACCTCGAGCAGGAGGGACTTGTCGCTCTGGACGATGAGGGGGCCGTCGGTCATCGGATCAGGCTACGTCCCGTCCGGGCCGGGGAGGGGGCGACGTGAGGGGCGCCTCCCCGGGCCAGCCCGGCCCGGCCCGGCCCGGCACGTGCACGAGCCCGCGCTCCCAGGGCTGGGCGCGGGCTCGTATGCGGGGTGCGGCGGGGCCGGGATCAGGCGGGCAGGGACGGCGTGCGCCCGTTGACCCTCTCGTAGAGCCCGATCTGGAGCAGGACGGTGAAGGGGATGACCGCGATGAAGCCGACGACCAGCGTCCCGCCGATCGAGGAGGCCACCATCGTGATCAGGAAGCCGACGATCGTGACGCCGAGGTTCGACGTGGCCGTCGCTACGGACTCACGCAGCGCCTGGCCGGGGGACGCCCCGCGCAGCGCCGCGGGGATCGCGTAGAACAGCAGGACGGCGGCGATGATGCCGGGGAGGTAGAGGAGCACCGAGCCGATCATCACGATCACGAGCACGAGCACGGCGGTGGTGACCACCCGGCCGGAGCCGATCAGGCCCTGGCGGAAGCTCGGACGCTCGCCGCCGGCGAGGATCCCGCCGGCCTGCGCGGCACCGGCCTGCCACAGCGCTCCGACCACTCCGGCGACCAGCACCAGCACGAAGCACAGCGCGAAGATCACGATCATCTGGCCGAAGGAGGGGTCGCCGCCGGCCGACGAGGACGTCTCGACCATCGCGATCGAGAGGAAGAGAGTGAGGGCGAAGCCGACGCCGACCACCACGAGCATGGCCACGGCGTAGAGCGCGCCGACGCCCAGCAGCGCGGCCGCGCCGCGCAGCAGGCCCGTGCCCGCGAAGCGCAGACCCGCCCCGAGGTCGGCGCCGAGGTCGGTGCCCGGGGCCGGGCCGGGAGCGCGGGCCGAGCCCTGCGGTGCAGCGCCCGGAGCGCCGGGGGCGGACTGCGGATCGAACGGGGAATGAGTCATCGGGTGGCTCGCTCTCGAGGTGTGTTCGGGCGTGCGGGAGAGCGTCCTCCCGCTTTCCCCGGAGCGACGGTACCGTGTCCGCGGCCACCCTCGTGCGGCAAGCGCTGGCACACGGGAACGTCTCGGGCCGGAATTCTCTAGGATGGACCGCGATGGGTCGGGCCCGCGATGCCCGCCGACGCCCTCGGCGCCGCGGTTCGGCCCGGCTCGACAGTCACTCGATCTGAGGAGAACCCATGGCCAGCTTTGCTCCGTCCCCTGCCGATGTCGCGGACATCGGCGTCACCGGTATGGCGGTGATGGGCTCGAACCTCGCCCGCAACTTCGCCCGCAACGGCTTCAAGGTCGCCATCCACAACCGCTCCGTCGGCAAGACCGAGACGGTCATGGACAACTACGCCTCCGAGGGCGAGTTCTACCCGTCGGAGTCCATGGCCGACTTCGTCGCCTCCCTGCAGAAGCCGCGCGTGGCGATCATCATGGTCAAGGCCGGCAAG
This sequence comes from Brachybacterium sp. SW0106-09, assembly GCF_001293905.1. NCBI lineage: Bacteria > Bacillati > Actinomycetota > Actinomycetes > Micrococcales > Dermabacteraceae > Brachybacterium > Brachybacterium sp. SW0106-09. The sequence goes on along the minus strand of NZ_BCAK01000062.1, from coordinate 5,024 downwards.
CCCACCGACGCCGTGATCGACGAGCTCGCCTCCCACATGGAGGAGGGCGACATCATCGTCGACGCGGGCAACGCCCTGTTCGGCGACACCCGCCGTCGTGAGGCCGCGCTGCGCGAGAAGGGCCTGCACTTCGTCGGCTCCGGCGTCTCCGGCGGTGAGGAGGGCGCCCTGAACGGCCCCTCGATCATGCCCGGCGGCACCAAGGAGTCCTACGACCGCCTCGGCCCGATGTTCGAGAAGATTTCCGCGCACGTGGACGGCGTCCCCTGCTGCACCCACGTCGGCGCCGACGGCGCGGGCCACTTCGTGAAGATGGTCCACAACGGCATCGAGTACGCGGACATGCAGGTCATCTCCGAGGCCTACGACATGATGTCCAAGGCACTGGGCATGGGCGCCTCCGAGATCGGCGACGTCTTCGCCGAGTGGAACGAGGGCGATCTGGAGTCCTTCCTCATCGAGATCACCGCCGAGGTGCTCCACCACACCGACCAGACCTCGGGCAAGCCCTTCGTCGACGTCATCCTCGACCGCGCCGCCCAGAAGGGCACCGGCGCCTGGACCGTACAGACCGCGCTGGACCTAGGCGTCCCGGTCACCGGCATCGCCGAGGCGACCTTCGCCCGCTCCACCTCCGGCTCGACCCCGCAGCGCGAGGCCGCCCGCGGCGTGCTGAAGGCCGAGGCGCAGACCCTCGAGATCGCCGACAGGGCGCAGTTCATCGACGACCTCCAGAAGGCGCTGTACGCGGCGAAGCTCGTCTCCTACTCGCAGGGCTTCGACGAGATCGCGGCCGGCGCGAAGGAGTACGGCTGGGACATCGACCTCGGCGCGATGGCGCGGATCTGGCGCGGCGGCTGCATCATCCGCGCCCGCTTCCTCAACCGCATCACCGAGGCCTACGAGCGCGACGCGAACCTGCCGCTGCTCCTGGCCGATGCGTACTTCACCGAGGAGATCGCCAAGTGCATCCCGGCCTGGCGCCGCATCGTCGCCTTCGCGGCGGCCTCCGGCTACCCGGTCCCGGTCTTCTCCTCGACCCTGTCCTACTACGACGCGGTGCGCGCCGAGCGCCTCCCGGCCGCCCTGGTCCAGGCCCAGCGCGACTACTTCGGCGCCCACACCTACCAGCGCGTGGACACCGAGGGCACCTTCCACGTCGAGTGGACCCAGGACCGCCGCGAGACCAAGCAGGACTGATCGACGTACTGCGAGGTACGAGCGGTAGGAGATCAGTCGGACTGATGCAGGACTGATCGACGTACTGCGAGGTACGAGCGGTAGGAGATCAGTCGGACTGATGCAGGACTGATCGACGTACTGCGAGGTACGAGCGGTAGGAGATCAGTCGGACTGATGCAGGACTGATCGACTGGCGGCGACATCGCCGCTGATCCACGAAGGCCCCGGACCGAACGGTCCGGGGCCTTCGTGCTGGAGCCGGTCGGCTCAGTAGGTCTCGAACGAGGCCGTGAAGGCGCCCGTGAGCAGGAGCAGCAGGTTGACGCCGATGACCAGCACAGCCCAGATGATGTAGGCGATCCAGCCCCACTTGTAGTACTTGTTCGCGGTCGCGAGATCGGTGTCGGCCTTGGTCAGGCCGAGGATCGCGAGCACGATGGTGATGATGTTGAAGAAGCAGAGCACCGAGACGACGAGCTGCACGATCCACTTCGTCTTGGAGACCGGAGCGCCGGTGCTTGCGGCGTAGGGCTGGTTGGTCATGGGAAACCCCTCTTTCCTGATGATCATGCCCCGAGACGGATGCGCCCGGGCCCCAGGGAGGCGCTGAGGTCGCCCCGTGCCTGGCGAGCCGAATAGTACCCCGATGCAGGAGGTGCTCCGCCATGGGGAGTGCTCCCCATGGACCGATCCGTGACCTGCATCGGCGCAGGGCCGCGTTCAGCCGAGCGTCACCCGGTGCACGAGCACCGTGAACTCCTCCTGGCTGCCGGACTCGCGGGCCCGCAGCCGGCCGCCCTCCAGGGAGAGCGGGAGGGCCTGCTTGACGACCACGCCGCCCTGCCCGTCGACGATGCCGAGCGGAATCTCGGCGGACCGGGCGATCGCGTCCAGCAGCCGGTCGGTGACGCTGAGGTCGGTGCCGCCCTCCTCGGCGTCGCGGATGCGTGCGACCGCCTCCGCGGCGGGGATCCGCAGCTCCGGGCCCTCGACGGTCACGAGATCAGGATCGACCGGCCCTGGGCGCAGCGAGTGCGACAGCTCCTCGGACACCGGCTTCCCGTCGGGGCCGACGGCCTGCGGCGACAGTCCTGCCTGACGGGCGATCTGCAGGGCGAAGCCCGGATCCGAGAGGGTCACGGCGACGGTCGGTGCGAGACGGTGCAGCCCCAGCGGCACCGCCTCGGACGCGGCCTGCAGCAGGTCCAGCACCTCTGGCTCGGCGGTGAGGACGGTCGAGGCGCGGGAGACCTGCACCCGCCCGTGCCGTCGCTGCTCGTCGCGCAGGAGGTAGGTCAGGGCCTGCGGGACGGGGGAGCGGGAGACGTCCTCGAGCAGGGCGAGCAACGCCTCGGCGTCGCGGCCGTCGCCGAGGGCCCGCCGCACCGTGGCGGCGCTGAAGCGGAGCGTGAGCGCGCCGCCGCGGGAGATCACCTCGGTCCAGTCCAGCAGCGGCAGCAGGCGCTGGGCGGGGCGGCCCGGGATCACGGCGGTGAGATCCGCGTCCAGCAGCACCTCCTCGACGGGGGCGGGGGCGACCTCCTCCAGCGCCGCGGCGAGGCGGGCGTCGGCGGTGGTGATGTCCTCGTCGAGGGCCGGGACCAGGGCCTGGCCGAGCACGGTGAGGCTGCCGCCGTCGAGCACGCCGAGTGCCCGGCCCTCGACGAGCAGCGCCGAGGTCTCCTCCCGCAGCACCTCGGAGGGCACCAGCGGGAACGCCCAGGCGAGCGCCGCGACGAGCGAGTCCTCGGTCGCGTCCACGCCCGGGCTCGTGCGCAGCAGGCGCAGCAGGCTGCCGCGCCGGGTGCGCACGCCGTCGCGTCGGGTGAGGTCCGACAGCAGCGAGCGGCCCGTCCCCGAGGAGTCGGGGGTGCCGACCACGGCGGCGAGGTGGTGCCCGCGCGCCCAGGCCAGCACGAGCTCGGCCCAGCGCTGGGACGCGGGCAGCATCCGGTGCACGTCCCAGTCGCGGGTGGGATGCCACTCCTGGCCGTCGTGCCCGATGAGCCCGGCCTGCCAGGCGCTCTGCAGCACGGTCGCGTGATCCAGCAGCGGGGCGCCGGCGCGCTCGGCGAGACGGCGCAGGTCCCGCTGGGGGAGCCCGCCGCGCTTGAGCACCCCGGGCGGGTCCTCGTCGAAGCCGCGCACGGTGCCCAGCAGGCGCAGCGCCTCGAAGGCCCGCTCGACGGCCTGCGCGGTGCGGGAGCCGGGGACCCGCTCGGTGATCTCCGGGCCCTCGGGCACGGGACGCTGCGCCGTGTGGCTGCGACGCACCCTCCCGTCGCGCAGGGCGAGGTGCACGGAGCGGGGGATGTGCAGGCTCTCCCCGTCGGGCTCGACGATCCCGGCCTGGCGCAGCGCGGCGGCGAGCTTCCCGCTGCCGGTGACGGCGCTGGGCCCCCAGGCGAGGGCGTCGAGCGCCGGGCCGAGCCGGTCGCGGGCCGCCTCGACGCGGCGCGCGGCCTCCTCGGCGTCGGGATCGGCGGCGGTCGCGGCGGCCAGCCCGGCCGGGGCGCGCAGGCCGTCGCGCAGCGGCCGCAGCAGGTGCAGCTCGTCCTCGCCCCACACGATCGCGAGGGTGATCAGCCGCTCGAGGGACGGGGCGATCGTCGCCGGGTCGGAGGAGACCGCGGCGGCGAGCGCGGCGGGGGAGGAGCCGTCCTCGAGCACGGCGAGCGCCTCGACGAGATGCAGCTCGGGCAGGGTCAGCGAGTCCAGCGCGCGGCGCGCGGAGGTGCTGCCCCCGGCGCGCGCGGCCAGCGGGCCGATCCCCCGGGGCAGAGGCGAGGCGAGATCCGGTCGGGCGACGAGCAGCGCCTCGAGGCGGTCGTCGCCGAACCGTCGCAGGGAGTCCGCGAGGGACCGGATCACAGCGGTCATGATGCATTCCAGCATAGGGTGACGCCGCCGCCGGTCGCACCACCGCGAGCGCCGGCGCGTGCACGCCCCCATAGCCCAATCGGCAGAGGCGGCCGCCTTAAAAGCGGCACAGTGCGGGTTCGAGTCCCGCTGGGGGCACCGGATGCCCGCGTGCCGGGCACGCCCGGGATCGGCCACAATGGAGGCCATGACCGCCTCCTCCGCCGACCCCCAGCTCATCGCCCGCCTCGACGAGGTGCTCGGGCGGATCGATGCCGCCGTAGCCCGTGCCGGGCGCGACGGCGCGGAGATCACGCTGCTGCTGGCCACCAAGACCCGCACCCCCGCCCAGATCGCGGAGATGATCGAGCTGCTGCGCGAGCGCGGCCGACGGATCGCGGTGGGGGAGAACCGGGCCCAGGAGATCGCCAAGCACGAGGACCCGCTGCTCGCGGGCAACGGCGTGCCCCGGCACTTCATCGGCCGGCTCCAGACGAACAAGGCCCGCGACGTGATCGCCTTCGCCGAGCTCGTGCACAGCGTGGACCGGGACGACATCGCCGACGCCCTCGAGCGCCGGGCCGAGCTCGCGGACGTCCGCCGCGACGTGCTGGTGCAGGTCAACACCTCGGGCGAGGAGTCCAAGGGCGGCTTCGCCCCGACCCTCGAGGCGCTCGCGCCGATCGTGGAGCGCCTGCGCGGCAGTGAGCGCCTGCGCCCCGTCGGCCTCATGACCATCGGGGCGAACACGAGCGACGAGGCAGCGGTGCGCGCCTCGCTGCGCTCCCTGCGCGAGCTGCGGGACGCGCTGCGCGAGCAGCTCGGGATCCCCGAGCTCACCGAGCTGTCGATGGGGATGAGCGGCGACCTCGAGATCGCCGTCGAGGAGGGCGCGACCATCGTGCGCGTCGGCTCGGCGCTCTTCGGCCCCCGGGACTGACCCGGCTCCGGCGAGCGACTCCCCGAGGATCGACCCGACTCCT
>NZ_BCAK01000061.1:0-20792 GCF_001293905.1 Brachybacterium sp. SW0106-09 | reverse complement strand
CACCGCCGGCCCGGGCGCCCCCGACGGCGCACCCCGCGGCACCTCGCGCGCAGGAGGCCACGGCCCCCGCGACGCCGGCGGCCGCCCCGCCGGCCGTCCTACCGAGCGCGACCGCCACCTCCACGTGATCAGGAACAGCGATGACTGAGACGACCCACGACCTGTCCGCCATCGTCAAGGCGAACGACATCCGCGGCGTCGCCGGCGAGCAGCTCACGGCCGAGATCGCCCGCGCGCTCGGCGCCGCCTTCGCGGACGTCCTGGCCGAGCCCGAGCTGATCGTCGCCCACGACATGCGCCTGAGCTCCCCGGAGCTGTCCCGCGCCGTGATCGAGGGCGCCGTGCGCCGCGGCGCGATCGTCGCCGACGCCGGCCTGTCCTCCACCGACCAGCTGTACTGCGCCTCCGGCCTGCACCGCGCGGCGGGGCTCATGATCACCGCCTCCCACAACCCCGCCCGCGACAACGGGATGAAGCTGTGCCTGCCCGGCGCGCGTCCCGTCGGCCGGGACTCGGGGCTCGAGGACGTGCGCCGGGGCGCCGAGGCGTATCTCGCCGCCGGGGAGATCCCCGTGCGCGGCGAGGGCCGCTCCGAGCGGATCGACACCCTCGAGGACTACGCCCGCACCCTCCGCGGCCTGGTCGACCTGCCCGCGGGCCGGCGACTGCGCGTGGTGGTCGACGCGGCCGACGCGATGGCCGGCCTCACCGCCCCCGCCGTGCTCGGCCCGCTCGAGCAGGTGGAGCTGATCGAGCTGCACTTCGGCCTCGACGGCACCTTCCCCCACCACCCGGCCGACCCGCTGCGGCCCGAGAACCTCCGCGACCTGCAGGAGGCGGTGCGCCGCGAGGGCGCGGACCTCGGCCTCGCCTTCGACGGCGACGCGGACCGCTGCGTCGTGCTGGACGAGACCGGCACCCCGGTCCCGCCCTCGGCGATCGGGGCGCTGATCGCCTCGCGCGAGATCGCCCGCGCCCGCGCCGCGGGGGAGGAGCGGCCCCGCGTGGCCGTCAACGCGGTCGCCTCCCGCCACGTGCACGAGGTCATCGCGGCGGCGGGCGGCGAGATGCTGCTGACCCCCGTGGGCCACGCCGGCATCAAGCGGATCATGGCCGAGCAGGACGCGGTGGCCGGGGTGGAGCACTCCGCCCACTACTACTTCCGCGACTTCTTCTTCGCCGACTCCGGCATGCTCGCCGCGCTGCACGTCCTCGCCGCGCTCGCGGAGACCGACGGCACCGCCTCCGCGCTGGTGGCCGAGCACTCCCCGTACGCCGGCAGCGGCGAGCACAACTTCCCCGTCGACGACGCGGTCGCGGCCACCGCCCGGGTGCGCGCCCACGCCGAGTCGCTGCCCGCCGCGCGGATCGACGAGCTCGACGGGCTCTCCGTGCACCACTGGGACGAGCACCTCGCCCCGGACGAGCGCTGGTGGCTCTCGCTGCGCTCCTCGCAGACCGAGTCGCTGCTGCGCCTGAACGTCGAGGCGCAGGAGCGGGCGACGATGGAGCAGGTGCTGGACCAGATCCGGACGCTCGTGCTCGGTGTGACGGACGCCGCCGAGTCGACTCCCGAGCCGGCCGCTGCCGAGCCGACCCCGGAGACAGTCCCCGCTGCTGTTCCCGCGACCGCTCCCGAGGTCGCTTCCGGGCAGCTGCCGGCCGGGGCGAGCGGCGCGGACGTGCCCGGCTGGGTGCGTGCGGCGCTGCGCTGCCCGGACTGCGGCGGGGAGCTGCACGACGTCGACGCCGCCCTCCAGTGCACGGACTGCGGGCGCGTCCACGCGGTCGAGGGCGGGATCCCGGTGCTGATCGCCGGCCGCGCCGAGGCGCCGTCGGCCGACTGATCAGGCCGAGAAGGGCACCGCCCGCACCTCGGCGGCCAGCTCCTGCTGGCGCTCCTGCGCCCTGCGCAGCCGCATCTCGTCCCGTCGTGAGCGCTCGGCGAGCACCGCGGCGAGGAACTCCTCCGGCGGCGTGCCCGGCGGCGGGGCGGGAGCGACATGCGGCAGCGTGCGGCGCAGCAGGTCCCGCGAGAGCTGATGGCGGGACTCGGCGTTGATCTGCCCGGCCCGGGGCAGCAAGGCGCGGATGTCCTGCAGCAGCGGCAGCGGGAGCCGGCCCACGTCGGCCGCCTGCGCCCAGTCGCGCAGCGAGAGCGGGACCTCGATGCGCTGCGGGGGATGCGTGCGCATGCGCTCCTGGATCACCATCGTCCCGGCCAGCAGGTCCCCGATCCGGCGCGAGCGGCGGTCGATCACGGAGCAGACCAGCGCCACGGCGCCGGTGGTCGACCAGATCTCGAACATCGCCATCACCGCGCGCAGCATGCTCTGGCGCACGTGCACCGGGCCGCCGTCGTCGCGCACCACCCGCGTGCCCATCACCAGCCGCCCCACGGAGCGGCCCCGCAGCAGCAGCTCGCTGAGCACCGGATAGCCGACATAGGCCAGCACCGAGGCGAGCAGGATGCCGGCGGCGAGGAAGCCGTCGTCCAGGGCGGCGCGGTCCGCGAACCATGCGACCGACAGGATCCCCCCGATCAGCAGCGCCAGCTGCAGCACCCCGTCGATCACGGCGGAGACGATGCGGGTCGCGAACGAGGCGGTGCGCAGGTCGAGCAGGACCGCATCGCCGGTGATCAGCGCGTCGCGGCGGCTCGAGGGGGAGACGGCCGCCGCAGTGCCCGAAAGTGCCATGGCCCCATCCTGGCAGGAGCGAGGAGGTGCCGTCAGCGTCGAGCGTCGGCTTCCGGCCGGGCCGACCCCGACTTTCGTCGGCCGTGGACGGGAGAGGGCGCCGCCTACCCTGTCTGCGTGGACACCGACGCCTTCATCGCCGTGCACCGGCCGCAGTGGGACCGTCTCGAGGAGCTCACCCGCGCCCGCACCCTCGATGCGGGCGGCATCGACGAGCTGCTCGCGCTCTACCAGGAGGTCTCCACCCACCTCTCCACGGTCCGCTCCACCGTGCCGGATCCCGCGCTGATCTCCCGGCTCTCCCTCCTGGTCCACCGCGCCCGGCTGCGGATCACCGGGGCGCGGATCCCGCTGTGGAAGCACGCGCGCACCTTCTTCTGGGAGGACCTCCCCTCGGCGCTGTTCCAGGCCCGCTGGACGGTCGCGCTCGCGGCCTCGATCTTCCTGCTCTCCTCCCTCGTCTCCGGGCTGTACTTCGGCCTGGACGCGACCGCGCGCGAGCTCGTGGTGCCGGAGGCGCAGCAGCGCGCCCTCGCGCAGCGGGACTTCGTCGCCTACTACTTCGAGGGCGAGGCCTCGGGCTTCGCCGCCCGGGTGTGGACGAACAACGCGTGGATCGCGGTGCAGTCCGTGGTGCTGGGGGTGACCGGGTTCTGGCCGGTCTACATGCTGCTGCAGAACGGGCTGAACGTCGGCCTGTCCGCGGGGGTGCTGGGCGCCTACGGGGGACTGGACACCTTCTTCGTGTTCATCCTCCCGCACGGCCTGCTGGAGATCACCGCGATCGTGGTCGGCGCCGGTGCGGGGCTGCGCACCTTCTGGGCCTGGGTGCGCCCCGGCCCGCTGCCGCGACTGTGGGCGCTCTCCCACGCCGCCCGCTCCCTGGTCACCGTCGCGATCGGGCTGGTGCCCGTGCTGCTGGTCGCCGGGTTCATCGAGGCGTTCGTGACGCCGAGCTCCCTGCCGCCGGCGCTGCGGATCGCGGTCGGCGCCGCGGCCTGGCTGGCGTTCCTCGCGTACATGCTCGTGCGGGGCCGCCAGGCGCATCGTGCCGGGATCACCGGCGACCTCTCCGAGGAGCTCGTCGGCTCCCGCGTCGCCACCGCCGCCTGAGCGCCGAGCCCGGTGATCGCCGCCTGAGGGCCGAGCCCTGCGACGGCGGACAGGGCTGGGGGCCGAGCACCGATGGTGCGGCCTCGTGGCCGTGCGCCGGCCACCGCCGCTCGGGCCTCGTGGCCGCGCGCGACGGGGCGAGACGGCACGTCCTCTAGCCTCGGGGGATGCAGCAGCGCAGCGCCGACCGTGACTTCGCGGCCTACAACGAGGCCCAGGAGGGCCGGCCGGTGCGGCCTCTTGCAGTGCGCGCCGCGCAGCTCGTGCTCGAGGAGCGCGGGCGATCACTTCGGACGACGCCCGATGACCGGCTCGTCGCGGTCGAGCTCGGCAGCGGCGCCGGAATCCAGGCCCGCCATCTCGCCGACAGCGGCTTTCGCGTGCACACCTTCGACGCGGACGTCAGAGTCGAGGCGGGGATGGCCTGCATGGCACGGACGCTGGACATCATCCACACCACGACGGACCTCGCCGTCCCGTTCCCGATCCCTCCTGCGGACCTCGTGCTGTCCTGCGCGACGCTGTCCTTCGTGCCCCGGGCGGCGTTCCCGCAGCTGTGGGGAGCCGTGCGCTCTGCGCTGAGGCCGCACGGCGTCCTGGCGGTGGACCTCTTCGGCGACCGGGACGACTGGGCGGGGACGGACGGCACCTTCCTGACCAGAGCGGATCTCGTGGAGCTGCTCACCGGGCTCGAGGTGCTCGCGCTCGACGAGGAGGAGCACGACGGGCGCTCCTTCGCCGGACCCAAGCACTGGCACACCTACCGGCTGATCGTCCGCGAGCCGCGGCACATCGCCGGGACGGTCTGAGCGGCTCACCCCGCCCGATCCTGTTCTCACACGGCAGCGGCATGGCCACGTAGTGGCGCTGGGCGTACCAGTACGACGATATAGGCGTACTAGTACGCCCAGCGGCCGTGGCTGACCATCCTCCTGGTGAGGGTGAGGGCGAAGTGGCCCCTGGAACGCGATGCTGGCCGGATCAGAGTCGGCCGGCGGCCTTGAGCGCGAGATACGCGTCGGCCAGGGCCTGCGGGGCCCGGTCCGGCGGGGCGTCGACGACGTGCGCGCCGACGCGCTCGAGGGCATGGGAGACCCCGGCGCGCTCGGAGCGGGCGCGCTCCGCGGCGGCGGCCCGGTACACGGTCTCGAGATCGCCGCGCCCTCCGGCGAGCTCCTCGAGCGCGGGATCGGCGACCGAGGCGAGCACCAGGGGGTGGTCCTTGGCCAGGCGCGCCGCGACCGGCAGCAGCCCGGAATGGAGCACCTGCGCCTCCACCGGCGTGATCAGCACGACGAGGGATCCGCGGCGGGTGCGGGACTCGATCGCGGCCGCGGCGCGCTCCCAGTCCGTCTCCACCAGCGCCGGCTCCACGGCCGCGGTCGCGGCGACCATGTCGTGGAGCACCTTGGTGCGGGTGGAGCCGAGCACCGAGACGTGCGGGATCCGGTCCACGCACAGCAGGTCCACCCGGTCCCCGGCCTGCCCGGCCAGCGCCGTCAGCAGCAGCGCCGCGTCGAAGGCGGAATCCAGCCTCGTCGCCTCGCCGAGCCGTCCGGCGGAGGTGCGGGAGGTGTCCACCACGATCAGCACGTGACGGTCCCGCTCGGGCCGCCAGGTGCGCACCACGACGCTGCGCCGGCGCGCGGTCGCCCGCCAGTCGATCGAGCGGACGTCGTCGCCGTCCACGAAGTCGCGCAGGGAGTCGAACTCGGTGCCCTGTCCGCGCTGGTGGATCGCGGCGAGCCCCTCGATCTCCCGCAGCCGCTGCACGCGGGAGGGGAGGTGCCTGCGGGAGCCGAAGGGGTGCAGGGCCAGCATCCGTCCGGGCGCCGGGACGCGGGCGCTGCGGCGGGCGAGGCCCAGCGGGCCGAGCGAGCCGATCAGCAGCTGCCGGGAGCTGTGCTCCCCGCGCCTCGTGGGGGTGAAGGACTGGGCGATCGCGCGCCGCTCCTGGCCGGGCAGGTCGAGGCGGCTGTGCTGGGAGGCGAGGCCCGCGGTCGGGTTCCAGGCGTCGCGCACCTCGAGCCGTGCGCGGCGCGCGGTGGTGTTCGTCAGCAGCAGGCGCCCGGGGACGGTGCCGCCCAGACGCACCTGCGCCGGCGCCTCGCGACGCACCCGGATCCGCTGCGGGGCCGGGGCGGCCAGCGCATCGGCGAGGACCACGAGCGCCCACAGCGCGAGCAGGATCAGGACCACCCACCACAGCGGCCACAGCACGATCACGGGCAGCGCGAGCAGCGCGGCCAGGGCCGCGCGCGGGGTGAACGAGATCCTCATGGGGCGCTCAGCGGGGGACCGGCACGGAGGCGAGAGTCGCGGCGAGCACGGCCTCGACCTGGGTGCCCTCCAGCTCGGCCTCGGTGGTCAGCCGCACCCGGTGCGAGAGCGTCGCCGGGGCCATGGCCTTCACGTCGTCGGGGGTGATGAAGTCCCGGCCCGAGAGGTACGCCCAGGCGCGGGCGGTGCGCAGCAGCGCGATCGCGCCGCGCGGGGAGACGCCGAGGGTGAAGCTGGGGGAGCGGCGCGTCGCCCGGCACACGTCCACGATGTACTGCACGACGGGATCCTCCGCGGCGACGCGGGCGACGTCCTGCTGGGCGCGGTGCAGGGAGGGGACGTCCACGACGGCGCGCAGGCCCATGGCGGCGAGATCGGTGGTGTCGAAGCCGTCGGCGTGGCGGCGCAGCACGTCCACCTCGACCTCCCGCTCCGGCAGCGGCATCACCGCCTTGAGCAGGAAGCGGTCCAGCTGCGCCTCGGGCAGGGTGTAGGTGCCGTCGAACTCGATCGGGTTCTGCGTGGCGACGACGAGGAAGGGATCGGGCAGGGGGCGGCTCGCCCCGTCGATCGTCACCTGCCGCTCCTCCATCGCCTCCAGCAGCGCGGACTGCGTCTTCGGGGGCGTGCGGTTGATCTCGTCGGCCAGCAGCAGGTTCGTGAACACCGGGCCCTCGCGGAAGACGAGGTCGCTGGTGGAGTTGTCGTAGACGAGGGAGCCGGTGATGTCTCCGGGCATCATGTCCGGGGTGAACTGCACGCGGCGCATCCGCACCTCGAGCGCCTCCGCGAGGGAGCGCACCAGCAGGGTCTTCGCGACCCCCGGCACGCCCTCGAGCAGTACGTGCCCGCGGCACAGCAGGGCGACGACGAGGCTGGTGATCGCCGCGTCCTGGCCGACGACTCCCTTGTGGATCTCGGCGGCGAGCCCCTGCAGCTGCGCACGGGTGTCGACGTCGACCGCGGGGGTCGACGGGGCGACGGCCGACGCATCGGGCAGGCCGCCGCCCTGCGGGGCGGGGGAGGGCTGGGGCGCGCCGGCGCCGGGGGCGTCGGGCCGCGGCGGGACGGGGTCGGTCATCGGTCGATCTCCTTCTCGAGACGGTCGAGGTCGTGGGCGAGGCGCACGAGGTCGCGGTCGGTGGCGACGGGGGCGGGGCCGAGGAGCGCACGCAGCTGCTCGGGGGACTCCTCGACGTGCGGGGCCAGCGCCGCCAGGAGCCCGTCGAGCGCGGACTCGTGGCGCAGCCCGAGCCGGTCGGCGAGGCGGGTCGCGGCGGCGGCGCGCAGGGCGGCGGCGGCCGCGTCGCGGGCCGAGGCCTGCTGCAGGAGCCGTGCGCGGCCGAGCACCAGCTCCTGGGGGCGCACGGTCACCGGCAGCGGCTCGACCACCACGGGGCCGGGGCGTCGGCCCAGCGCGATCAGCGCCAGCACCGCGGCCAGCACGAGCCAGGCCGCGACCGGACCGATCCACCCGGGCAGGTGGTCGACGAGGGACGGCGAGGAGGTCCCCTGGGGATCCGTCGCCGAGGGCACGTACCAGGTCAGCTCCTCGGAGGCGGACAGGGCGTTGAGCGCGAGCGCGGAGTTGTCGGCCCGGCCCACGCCGTCGTTGGTGAGCAGGTCCGGGCTGCCGAGCACGAGGACCCCGTCGGACTCGGCGACGAGCGCGCCGCTCTCCGTCCCGAAGCACGTCGAGGTCCCGGCGCCGCTCGCGGAGTAGAGGGAGGCGGGCCCGTCCAGGGCGTCCTCCGCATCGGGCACCTCGAGCACGCGGGCGCCGTGGGACAGGTCCCCGCAGGCCGCGCCGGCCTCGACCCGCGTCTGCTCGCGAAGAGCACCGGTGGGGATGATGCCGGAGGCGAGATACGAGAGGGCGACGAAGTCGGGCCGGAGCACGACCAGCCGGCCCCCGCCCTCCTCGCGCGCCTCCGCGAGCATCGTGAGCTGCTCGCCGCTGAGGCTCTTCGGCGCGGTCAGCAGCACGGTCCCGCCCGCTCGGAGGTCCTCGGCGGCGTCGGCCGAGTGCCGCCTCGTCTCGACCTCGACGCCGAGGTCGCCGAGCACCTGGACGACGGACTTCGCCCCCTGGCCGGTGGGGGCGTCGGGCTCGAGCGGGCCGTCGCGGTACAGGCCCCGCGCCACGGAGACGAGGACCGCGGCGATCACCGCGAGGACGACGGCGGCGACGAGCCAGGGGCGTCGCCGCTCCTGCGCGGCGCCGAGGGGAGCGCCCGGTCCCGGCGGGGCGGCGTCCGTCCCCGCCGTGCCGCGGGCCGCGGCGGGCCCGGTCGGTGCGGGGGCCCTCATGCGCGGGCCCCTGTCTCGGCCTGCTCGAGCGCGGAGAGGTCGGGGGACGTCTCGGCGATGTACTCGGCCAGGCGCAGCATGTCCTCGGCCAGCTTCACCCCGACGCTCCGCACCGAGTAGGCGGCCGTGTCGAAGGCGTCCGCCCCTCGCTGGAGCCGGCCCCGCAGGTCGGGGAAGGTGAGCGCAGCACGGGTCGCGGCCTCGTGGGCGGTCATGCCGGTCGCGACGTCCAGCAGGGTGCGCTCCTCGAGGTCGCGCACCAGCGCGCGCAGCGCGAGCACGGTCCCGTCGTCGGTGCGTCCCGCGTCGATCGCGTCGCGTGCGGCGCCGCGCAGCTCCTCCCCGCTGAGCACCGGCTCGGCGTCGAGCGCCGCGTCGACGGCGAGGGCGGGGCTGCGGCGGAGCAGGCCGGTGCGCCGCAGCACCAGCACCACGACCGCGGCGAGGACCAGCGCCAGCACCACCGCGATCACGGTCTGCGTGGCCGAGGACCCGTCGACGCCGTCGACCATGCGCGCCAGCCAGTCCTCGATCGCGCCGAGCAGCCAGGCGACGAAGCCGGGGGAGTCGTCGTACTCGTCCTTCGCGAGCTCCTCGAGGATCCGCTCGCGCGCCTCGTCGGGGCCGAGCCGCGGCGCGGCCGGGATCATCGGGCCTCGTCCGCCGCCCAGGCGTCACGGGCCCGGCGGGTGAGCTCCACGTCCCAGGCCTCGTCGCGCATCCGCACATCGGCGTACAGCGCGGTGTACCCGGCGGAGAGGAACGGAGCCAGGAGGAAGGTCGCCAGATACGTGCCGAGCATCGAGAGGATGGTCAGCAGAGCCACGCCCAGAACCACCGCCTCCCAGGCGCTGACCAGCAGGATCGCAAAATACGCGATGCCGGCGACCATGCTGAACACCCCCGAGACGGTGTACAGGACGACCATGTACAGCACGTACAGCAGCACCGCGATGCCGAGCACCCGCCACAGGCGCCTGCCGCGGGTGAGCGCGAAGCCGCGGCGGATCGCGCCGAGCACGCCCGTCTCCTCGAGGGCCAGCGCCGGGATCGCCAGCACGGTCCGCGCCCACAGCCACAGCATCGCCAGCAGGCCCACGACCGTGCCGAGCAGGATCGGGAGGATCGTCAGCCAGCCCGGTTCCTGCACGATCAGGATCGGCGCCAGCCCGAGCGCGAAGGGCACCGTGAACAGGATCGTCGACATCAGCGCGATGAGCAGGCTGACGCCGAGGGCGGGCAGGCCCCGGCGCCGCATCGTCGCCCACATCTCGGAGGTCGGGAGCGGCGTGCCGGTCGCCTCGCCGAGCGCGAGGCGGGTCAGGGGGACCGTGACCAGGGCAGTCGCGACCATTGTGACGAGGCCCGTGATCACGCTGGTGACCACGGTCAGGACGATGTCGCCGACGGTGCCGGTGAAGGGGACCTCGCTCGAGCCGGTGGGGTCCTGCATCGCGGCCTGCATGTCGCCGATCATCGGTATCATCCCCGCCCCGGTCGACAGGGTGATGAGCACGAAGGCGACCCCGTACACCGCGGCGGAGACGCCGAGCACCGCACGGGTGCGCAGGCGATAGATCCGCACGGCCGCACCGAGGATCTCGCCGAGCCCCAGCGGCCGCAGCGGGAACAGCGGCACGGACTGCACCAGCTCGCGCTGCGGCGCGCCCGTCGGGGCCGGCCCTCCCGGCCCTGCGGGACCGTCGGGCGCGGAGGGGGCCGGCTGCCCCCAGCTGGCAGGGCCGCCGGAGCCTCCCGGGCCTGTCGGCTCGCTCGGGACCTCCGCCCCGGGGGCGGTCCACGGACTGCTCATCGGTGCTCCTCCATCGGCTTGTGCTCGTCCCCGTCGCAGCGGGTCGAGCAGGACTGCTGGAGCCGACCCTACGGAGTGGTGGTCCCGCCGCCGATACGACGAACGTCGACACCCCGGCGTCTTCCGGCGACCGGGCGTCGTGGCACCGGGCGTCGTGGGGCGGGGTGCGGTGCTCGGGGCGCTCGCGAGGCTACCGCCCGGACACCCCGGCGGCCGGGCTCCCCGGCGTCGGCCCCGTCCGGTGGCACAATGACCCCCATGACGACGCCTTCACGGATCCTCGTGGTCGACGACGATCAGGCGATCGCCGAGATGGTCGGGATCGTCCTGCGCGGCAAGGGCTTCGAGGTCGCGACCTCGCCCGACGGCGCCTCCGCCCTGGAGGCGTTCCCGCGTCTGCGCCCCGACCTCGTGCTGCTGGACCTCATGCTCCCCGGAATGGACGGCATCGAGGTGTGCCGTCGGATCCGGCGCGATTCGGGGGTCCCGATCATCATGCTCACCGCCCGCACCGACACCGCCGACGTGGTCGAGGGGCTCGAGGCGGGCGCCGACGACTATCTCACCAAGCCCTTCGAGCCCGAGGAGCTGGTGGCGCGGATCAAGGCGCGGGTGCGCCGCGTCGAGCCGCCCACCACCGAGCAGCTGACCGTCGGCGACCTCACGATCGACGTCGACGGCCACGAGGTGCGCCGGGACGGGGAGCTGATCTCCCTCACCCCGCTCGAGTTCGACCTCCTCACCCAGCTGGCCCGCAAGCCCTGGCAGGTCTTCACCCGCGACGTGCTGCTGCGCGACGTGTGGGGATACCGCCACAGCGCCGACACGCGCCTGGTCAACGTGCACGTGCAGCGGCTGCGCTCGAAGATCGAGCAGGACCCGGAGAACCCCTCGATCGTGGTGACCGTGCGCGGGGTCGGCTACCGCGCGGGGAGCGGGTCCTGAGCGTGCCCGCGCCGCGGTGAGCGCTCCGGAGGGGGGCCGACCCCCGGCGCCCCGGCGCGACCGTCTCCGGCAGGCCGCGGACCCGCGCAGCTGGTCCCTCGCGCTGCGGGTCGTGCTGGTGACCACGCTGCTGTCGACGCTGGCGCTGCTGGCCGTCGGCGCCTATCTCTCCACCGTCATCGCCGACGGGCTCTACGAGCAGCGCCGCGACCGGGTCCTCGAGGAGACGGTCGAGGTGCGCGACGAGCTGGGGGAGTCCCTCGCCCAGCTCTCCGGCGCGACCAGCACCCAGCAGCAGGACGCGGTCAGCGCGTTCGTGCAGTCCACGGGCGGGCAGGGCGGCGGCGACCGCCGCGAGGTCGCGCTCGTGCCCGTGGAGACGACGGGGACCGTCTTCCCGGTCGCCTCCTCCGACCGGACCCTCTTCGACGAGGTCGACGACGAGTTCGCGGCCGCCGTCGCCGCGCAGCCCGACGCCGTCTCCTGGCGCTCGATCGGGAGGGAGGACGAGACGGGACGCACCGAGCCCGCGCTGCTCGTGGGCACCAGGGTGGTGGTGCCCGGCGCGGGCTCCTACGACCTGTACCTCATCTACTCCTTCCAGGAGGAGCAGGAGACCCTCGCCTTCGTCCAGCGGGTGATCCTCGGCGGAGGGCTCGTGCTGCTGAGCCTCATCCTCGGCATCGCGATCGCCATCGCGCGCATGGTCACCACCCCGCTCAAGCGCGCCGCGCACGCCGCCGAGCGGATGGCCGCCGGGGACCTCACCAGCCGTGTCGAGGTCGCGGGCGCCGACGAGCTCGCCCGGGTGGGGGAGTCCTTCAACGACATGGCCCGCAGCCTCGAGCAGAAGGTCGACGACCTCACCGAGCTCTCCCGCGTCCAGCAGCGCTTCGTCTCCGACGTCTCCCACGAGCTGCGCACTCCGCTGACCACGATCCGGATGGCCTCCTCGGTGCTGGACTCGCGCCGCCAGGAGCTGCCCGGGGAGCTGCAGCGCACCACCGAGCTGCTGGCCGCGCAGGTGCAGCGCTTCGAGGTGCTGCTGGCGGACCTGCTGGAGATCTCCCGCTTCGATGCGGGCGCGGCGCAGCTCGAGGCCCTGCGCGAGGACATGGATGCGCTGGTCATGCGTGCGGTCGAGGACGTGCGCCCGCTCGCCGGGGCACGCGGCTGCCTGCTGGACGTGCGCCTCGGCGAGGGAGCCTCCACCGCGGTCGTCGACGCGAGGCGGGTGGACCGGATCCTGCGGAACCTGCTGACCAACGCGATCGAGCACGGCGCGGGCAGCCCGGTGCTGGTCCAGACCGCGGGCGACGAGGACGCCGTCGCCGTGGTGGTGCAGGACTTCGGCCACGGCATCTCCCCGGAGGACGCCCGTCGCGTCTTCGACCGGTTCTGGCGCGCGGACCCCTCCCGCGCCCGCACCCTCGGCGGGACGGGGCTCGGCCTGTCGATCTCCGCCTCCGACGCGCACCTGCACGGCGGCTGGCTGCAGGCCTGGGGACAGGAGGGCGAGGGCGCGGTCTTCCGGCTCACGCTCCCGCGCCGCCCCGGCACCGAGCTGGTCCGCTCCCCGCTGCGGCTGGAGCGGCCCTTCGACCGCGCCCTCGCCGACGCCGCCGTCTCCCCGACGCCGACCGGCGAGATCCGCATCGGCCCCGACCTGCTGCCCGATCTCGACACCACCGACCTCGACCATTCCGCCGGCGAGGACGCCGCGGCCCGGCACCCCGAGGGAGAGGGACCGGCCGAGGACGCCGCGGCCGAGGAGAAGGACGCAGGAGCGCGATGAGACCCGACCGCCGCACCGTGCTGCACGCCCTCGGCGCCGCCGCCCTGCTGGGCCTCGGCGCAGGCTGCGCCCGCATCCCTGTCGACTCCGGGATCGACAGTCGCACCCTGACCGGCAGCTCTCATCCCGGAGCGCCCTACGTGCGCGCCCTGCCCCCGGCCGACGGCGCGACCGCCCAGGAGGTCCTCGCGGGCTTCGTCCAGGCCGGCGTCGGCTCCGAGGACGACTTCGCCGTCGCCCGCGCCTATCTCACCGAGGAGGCGAGCGCCGGCTGGGACCCCGAGGCCCGGATCACCATCTACTCCGGCAGCCAGGAGCTGCAGGTGCGCGAGGAGAGCGAGGGGCGCCTGGTGCTCGGCCTGCACGCGGTCGCCGTGGTCGACGCCCGCGGAGTGCGCAGCGCGCTCGCCGGCCCCACCCCGCAGGAGCTCGCCGTCGCGGTGGAGGAGGTCGAGGACCAGTGGCGCCTCAGCGAGGTGCCCGACGGGATCTTCCTCTCCGAGGCGGCCTTCGAGACCCTCTACTCCCCGGCGCGGCTGTACTTCCTCGACGCACGGGAGCAGCACCTCGTGCCCGACCACCGCTGGCTGCCGCTGCGCCGCGGTGCCGCGGCGGTGCTCGAAGGCCTCGTCGCAGGACCGGCGGGCTTCCTCGAGGGGGCGGTGGGCAGCCAGATCCCCCGCGGCTCCGGCATCCCGGACGCCGAGGTGGAGAGCGGCGCCGACGGCACCGCCCAGGTCGAGGTGCCTCCGGCGATCACGGGCCTCGCCGAGGAGTCACGACGTCTGGCCCTGTCCCAGCTGGAGTCCTCGCTGCGCTCGCTGCGCAGCCTCTCCGTGGTGCGGCTCGTGCAGGACGGGCGGGAGCTGTCGCTCGAGGAGGACGGCCGCGTGGAGCGGGCGCTGCCGGGGCACCGCCCGATCGCCGCCGGCGCCACCGGCGTGATCTCCCTGGCCGATCCCAGCAGTGCGGACCCGCCGCCGCAGCTCGTCCCGGACCTCGCCCCTCTCGAGATCGCCAGCCCGGCGATCGCCCAGGACGGCGTGCTCGCCGCCGCCCGCAGCCTCGACGGGGCGCAGGTGCTGATCGCCTCGACCGACGGCTCGGTCCCGCTGCGGGAGGCCGCGACCGGCACGGGCTTCGTCCCGCCCCGGATCGACGGCGCCGGATGGGTGTGGAGCTCCGTCGGCTCGAGCGCGGGCGCGCTGCTGGCCCTCTCCGGACGGGGCGCCGAGCACGACGCGAAGGTCGATGCGCCCTGGCTCGCGGAGCGCGAGGTGCGCGCCCTGGACGTCGCCCCGGACGACACCCGGATGCTTGTGCTCTCCGACGAGGCGGGGGACGGCAGGCTCGAGCTGTGCGCCGTGGTGAGGGACGCTGAGGGCACCCCCTCCGCCCTCACCGAGCCGATCCTGGTGCGCACCTTCCTCGCCGACGTGCGGCAGGTCAGCTGGTACGACGAGGGCATCGTCGCGGTGCTCGGGACCGATCCCGGCGACGGTCAGCTGCGCGCCCAGCTGCTCGACCTCTCCGGCGACATCGAGCCGCTGCCGTCCCCGCCTTCGGACACCGTCCGGCTCACGGGCTCCGTGGTGGCCGAGACGGTCTGGGCCGCCGACGCGGAGGGGAACCTGCGACGCACCGACGGCGAGGGCTGGCGCAACGTCGAGGTGACCGGACGCGACCCCGGGTTCTACTGAGCCCGGCCGCGACCCTGCTCCTGTTCTCAGGCCCCGCCCGCGGAGGCGGAGCCGCCCGTCCGGCTGCCGAGCCGCTGCGCTCGCCGTGCCTGGCGACGCCGTCGACCGTTCCTCCCCAGCGCGTCCGCGTCCACCGCGCGACGCCGTCGCTGGCGCAGCCCCGGCCCTTCGGCTGGGATCGGGCCATGCACAGCCGAGCACGACAGCGCGCCACCCATCGGGCGCAGCCTGCCCCGGAGACGGGGCGCGGCGAGCGAGCGCTCGCCCTGCTCGCGGAGGTCGCCGCGCAGACCTGCTCCCTCGTCGCGCCGCGCAGCTGCCCCTGCGGCCGGGACGGGACCCGGCTCTGCCCGGACTGCGCGGCGCTGCTGCAGGCCTCGCCGCTGCGGGTCGACGCCTGCTGCGATGCGCTCCAGGTGCTCAGCGCCGCCCGGGTGCGGGAGCAGAGCCGGGAGGGGCTGCTCCTGCCCGCGGGCGTGGACCACAGTCCGCTCCTGCCCGTGCTCGCGCTCGGCGAGTACGGGGGAGACCTGCAGAGGCTCGTGCTCGCCTGGAAGAACGGCGGGATGCTGCACCTGTGCGGGGCGCTGGCCGCAGGACTCGCCCCCGCGGTGCGGCGGCTCGCGGAGGGATCAGGCGTCGCCGAGCCCCTCCTCGTCCCGGTGCCCTCCCGGCCGGCGGCCCGGCTGCGCCGCGGGGAGGACCACACCGCCGAGCTCGTGCGGGCGCTCGATCGGGAGGGCGCCGGGCGCGCACTCCTCCTGCGCGCCGCACCGACCACCGCGCAGGAGGGACGTGGCGCCCGGGCCAGGAGGCTGCGGCGGATCCGCCTGGACCCTGCGCAGGCGCGGCGCGCCCGCGCCCTGGACGCCCCGGTGATCGTCGTCGACGACGTCGTCACGACCGGCGCGACGCTGCGCGGCATGCACGAGGCGCTCGACGCGGAGGGGATCGAGGTGCTCGGCGCGGCCGTGATCGCCTCCGCACGGGTGCCCGGGGTCGTCGCGCCCCCGGGACCGGATGAAGCGGCCCCGGGGCCGGGCGAAGCGGACGAAACCGGGTGAACAGCACGCGCACGGACGGGAAGCTCGGGACGGATGGCCAGGAAACACCGAGGGAAACGTGGCATGCTTGGTGTTCCTCGCCACACATGGGCGAGCAGTCCTCGATCAGGAGGTGCGCACCCCGACCAAGAGCCATCGCGGCCGGGCTCCGAGCGGCCGCACCCGGACAGGAGGAGAAACCACTCATGGAGATCAATGTCGTCGGACGTCACATGGACGTCCCGGATCGTTTCCGCCGTCATCTCACCGAGAAGCTCGACAAGGTCACCCAGTTCGCTCCCGCGGCGCTCCGCGTCGACGTGGAGGTCTCGCAGGAGAAGAACCCCCGTCAGGCCGAGCTCAGCGACCGGGTCGAGCTCACCGTGCACGAGAACGGCGCGGTGATCCGCTCCGAGGCCCGTGCCGACGACCTCTACGGCGCGCTCGACATCGCCTACGGCAAGCTCCTCGAACGACTCCGTCGCGCCCGTGACCGGCGCAAGGACCATCGCCGCGGACGCGACCGCGCCCACCAGGGGACCGGCGCGAGCCTGCGCACCATGGCCGCGGACCAGGAGATGCCCGAGTCGCTGCGACCGGCCGAGGAACCGGCCGCCGAGAGCACCGAGGCCCCCGAGCCCGGCGAGACCCGCGAGGCCGACCTGGCCGAGGCCGGCAGCCCCGTGATCATCCGTGAGAAGAAGCACACCGCCAAGCCCATGAGCGTCGACGACGCGCTCTACCACATGGAGCTCGTCGGCCACGACTTCTTCCTGTTCGTCGACGCCGAGTCCGGCAACCCCAAGGTGGTCTACCGCCGCAAGGGCTGGAGCTACGGCGTGATCGAGCTCGACGAGGAGCAGAAGGGGTCCTGATCCGGGACCTGCTCCAGAGGGCGGGAGGGCATCGCGAGATGTCCTCCCGCCCGTCCGTCCGCCCGGGACAACACCCTCTGCCCTCGGGGCGATGCGGGGGCAGGCGGGTGCGGCGCGGCCGAGGGCCGCATCGGGGGCACGGGGGACGGAGCGCGCCGTGGCCGATGCGCTGAGCTGGAGCGCGGCCCGCCGCATCGCGCTGCGCGCCCAGGGGATGGGCGGCGCGCGCCGGACGACGATGCCGCAGGCTGCCGGCAGCCGGCGCGCCCTCGTCCGCACCCTGGAGCGCACCCATCTGCTGCAGATCGACTCCGTGAGCGTTTTCGCCCGCGCCCATCACCTGCCCGTCTTCACCCGCACCGGGATCTGGGACCCCGCGGCCCTCGACCGCGCTTCCCGGCCCGGACGCTCCCGCCTGGTCCGCGAGACCCTCGCCCACGAGGCCGCGTTCACGACCGAGGAGGTCCACTCCCTGCTGGACTTCCGCCGCCGCGCCACCTCCGAGCGGGACTGGGGTGTGATCCGCGAGATCGCCACCACCTCCCCGCACCTGCTCCCCCAGGTCCGAGAGGCGCTCGCCGAGATCGGCCCCGCGAGCGCGGCCGCCCTCTCCCGCCACCTCGGCGACACCGAACGGGGCGAGGGCTGGGGATGGCGGCGCACCCGCAGCCAGTGGGCCGTGGAGTACCTCTTCCGCAGCGGGGAGCTGGACTGCGTCGGCCGCAACTCCCAGTTCGAACGGCTCTACACGCCGGCGCCCCCGCGCGAGGAGCCGCCCGTCCCCGAGGCGGAGGCGGTCGCCCGCCTGACGGCTCTCGCCACGCGCTCGCTCGGGGTCTCCGACCCGGGCGCGATCGCCGACTACTTCCGCCTCCGGATCGGCCAGGTGCGGCCCGCGATCGACGAGCTGCTCGCACGCGGCGAGCTGACCGAGGTCGAGGTCGCCCACCCCGCAGGGGCCCGCACCATGCTCCTCCACCGCGACGCGCCCGGCCCGAGCCCGCTGCGCACGACCGCCCTGGTCAGCCCCTTCGATCCGATCGTCTTCCACCGGCCGCGGCTCGAGCAGCTCTTCGACGTCGAGTACCGCATCGGCATCTACACCCCCGCCCCGCAGCGCACCACCGGCTACTACTCCCTGCTCCTCCTGCTCCAGGACGTGATCCCGGCGCGCACCGACCTGCGCGCGGACCGCGAGCGCGGGGTGCTGGAGGTGCGCGGCGTCTTTGCCGAACCGCTCCCGCGCCTGCCCGCCCGGCAGCGGCCCGGCACGGACCGCGTCGTCGCCGCGCTCGCCGAGGAGCTGGACCGGGCCGCGCGCTGGCAGGGCCTCGAGGCCGTCGAGGTGCGCACCGGGGAGGGGACGGGGGAGCTCTCCCGCCCCCTCGCCGCCGTGATCGCGGCGAGCTGAACCCGCCGCGCGGAGCGGTGCAGGTCCCGCGCCGCGGCCCGCCCGACCTTGCCCGGGTGCGTGAGGAGACCCGCAGGTGCTCTCCTCCACGGGCGACGACGCTTACGATGGGTCGGGCATCAGCCGTCCATGGGGACGTCCCCACCATCCACGGGAGCACACGAGTGGCCAACCTCTTCGACAAGATCCTGCGCGCCGGCGAAGGCCGGGAGGTCCGCAGGCTCGAATCCATCGCGAAGCGCGTGGGCGAGGCGGAGGACGTCTTCTCGGAGCTCAGCGATGACGAGCTGCGCGCCGAGACCGACCACTTCAAGCAGCGCCTCGAGGACGGCGAGAGCCTCGACGACATCCAGGTCGAGGCGTTCGCGGCCGTGCGCGAGGCCGCGCACCGCACCCTCGGCCAGCGCCCCTACGACGTGCAGATCATGGGCGGCGCCGCCCTGCACCGCGGCCGCATCGCCGAGATGAAGACCGGTGAGGGCAAGACCCTCGTCGCGACCCTCCCCGCCTACCTCAACGCGCTCGCCGGCAAGGGCGTGCACGTCGTGACGGTCAACGACTACCTCGCCGGCTACCAGAGCGACCTGATGGGCCGCGTCTTCCGCACCCTGGGCCTGACCACCGGCGTGATCAAGTCCGGGATGACCCCGGCGGAGCGCCGCGAGCAGTACGCCGCCGACATCACCTACGGCACGAACAACGAGTTCGGCTTCGACTACCTGCGCGACAACATGACCCTCTCCCCGGAGGAGCGGGTCCAGCGCGGCCACTTCTTCGCGATCGTCGACGAGGTCGACTCGATCCTCATCGACGAGGCCCGCACCCCGCTGATCATCTCCGGCCCCGGCTCCGGGGACGCGAACAAGTGGTTCAGCGAGTTCGCGAAGGTCGTCACCCACCTGCGACGCGACCGCGACTACGAGGTCGACGAGAAGAAGCGCACCGTCGGCGTGCTCGAGTCGGGGATCGATGAGGTCGAGGACCACCTCGGCATCGACAACCTCTACGAGTCGCTGAACACCCCGCTGATCGGCTTCCTGAACAACGCCATCAAGGCCAAGGAGCTGTTCAAGCGCGACAAGGACTACGTGGTCCTCAACGGCGAGGTGATGATCGTCGACGAGCACACCGGGCGCATCCTCGCCGGCCGCCGCTACAACGAGGGCATGCACCAGGCCATCGAGGCGAAGGAGGGGGTGAAGATCAAGGCGGAGAACCAGACCCTCGCCACGATCACCCTCCAGAACTACTTCAAGCTCTACGAGAAGCTCTCGGGCATGACCGGCACGGCCGAGACCGAGGCCGCCGAGTTCATGAACACCTACAAGCTCGGCGTGGTCCCGATCCCCACGCACCGCCCGATGCAGCGCGTGGACCAGGCCGACCGCATCTACCGCACCGAGAAGGCGAAGTTCGACGCGGTGGTCGAGGACATCGTCGAGCGGCACGAGAAGGGTCAGCCGGTCCTGGTGGGCACCACCAGCGTGGAGAAGTCCGAGTACCTCTCGAAGCTGCTGACCGCCCAGGGCGTCGCCCACGAGGTGCTCAACGCCAAGAACCACGCCGGCGAGGCGGCGATCGTCGCGATGGCCGGTGCCAAGGGCGCGGTTACCGTCGCGACCAACATGGCCGGCCGCGGCACCGACATCATGCTCGGCGGCAACGTCGAGTTCATGGCGCATGCCGAGCTCGAGAAGCGCGGCCTGGACGCCGAGGAGGACCCTGAGGCCTACGAGGCCGCCTGGGACGAGGAGATCGAGCGCGCGAAGCAGGCCGTGGCCGAGCAGCACGACGAGGTCGTCGAGCTCGGCGGGCTGTACGTGCTGGGCACCGAGCGGCACGAGTCGCGCCGCATCGACAACCAGCTGCGCGGCCGCTCCGGCCGACAGGGCGACCCGGGGGAGTCCCGCTTCTACCTCTCCCTCCAGGACGACCTGATGCGCCTGTTCAACTCGGGCGCCGCCGAGTCGTTGCTTGCCCGCGGCGGGGTGGACGAGTCGATCCCGCTGACGGGGCGGATGGTCTCCGGTGCGATCCAGCGCGCGCAGAACTCGATCGAGTCCCGCAACGCCGAGATCCGCAAGAACGTCCTGAAGTACGACGACGTCCTGACCAAGCAGCGGCGGAAGTTCTACGAGGAGCGTGCGCGCATCCTCGAGGGCGAGGAGCTCGATGCGCACATCGAGCGCTTCGTCGAGGAGGTCATCGGCGGCACCGTCGACGCGCACACCGCCGGCAAGCCCGGCGAGGACGTCGACCTCGAGGAGCTGTGGGGCGCGCTGCGTCCGGTCTATCCCGTCTCCCTCACCCCGCAGGACGTCATCGACGAGGTGGGCGGCAAGGAGAACCTCGAGGCGAGCGAGCTCAAGCAGGAGATCCTCGCCGATGCGAAGGTCGCCTACGAAAAGCGCGAGGAGGAGCTCGGCGAGGAGGGGCTGCACCAGCTCCAGCGCCGTGTGCTGCTGTCGGTGATGGACCGTCGCTGGCGCGAGCACCTCTACGAGATGGACTACCTCAAGGAGGGCATCGGACTGCGCGCCATGGCCCAGCGCGACCCGCTCATCGAGTACGAGCGCGAGGGCCACCTCATGTTCAACGACATGATGGCCGGGGTGAAGGAGGACGTGGTCGGCTACGTCTACAACCTCGAGGTCCAGGTCGAGAAGGCCAAGCCCGTCGTCCCCCAGGCCGTCTCGGACCTGCTGCGCCGGACCGGCGCCAAGGCTGCGGCCGCCGTCGAGGCCGGTGCCGGCGCGAAGGCCGGGGCGGAGCCTGCGTCGACGGCGACGGAGGGGAAGGACGCCGACG
>NZ_BCAK01000060.1:0-47800 GCF_001293905.1 Brachybacterium sp. SW0106-09 | reverse complement strand
CTTCCCCGAGATCGAGGGATCCAGCGCGCCGTAGTCGTAGTCGAGATCGGGAAGCGTGTATTCAGCCATGATCAGTCCTTCCTTTCGTCGAACCCCGCCGGTCCGCCCGGCGAGCAACAGCTCGACCATAGAACCTCGAGTCCGCTTGAGGGCAAACCGGAGCGTCATACTTCGCCATCAGCGGACGGCTGTGGACCGGCGCGCGACGGCCCGGCGGCCGACGCCCCGCACTCGGCGGCCGTCTCGCGCGACTGCAGGGCGCCGGCCGCCCGCCCCGCACTCACGTCCGCTCGTCGCCGCCGTCGTCTCCTTCGTCGTCCTCGATGACGTCCTCGAGCCGGCGGGGCCCGGCGCCGGTCGCGGCGAGCGCGTCGTCGGGGTTCAGCAGCGCGCAGGCCTTCAGCGAGAGGCAGCCGCAGCCGATGCAGCCGGTCAGCTCGTGCTCGAGCCGCTCGATCGCACGTCGGCGCTCCTCGAGGGTGCGGCGCCAGCGGCGGGAGGCCCGCTGCCAGTCGGCGTGGGAGGGCGTGCGGTCCATGGGGACGTCGCCGAAGGCTGCGCCGACGTCGGCCAGCGGGATCCCGAGGCGCTTGGCGACCGAGACCAGGGAGACGCGGCGCAGCATGTGCCGGGCGTAGCGTCGCTGGTTCCCGGCGGTGCGCACGGAGGCGATGAGCCCCAGGTCCTCGTAGTAGCGCAGGGCGCTCGCGGCGACGCCGGTGCGTCGGCCCATCTCACCGATGGTCATGAGCTGCTCGGGCTCGTGGGGCGCATTCACGAGCATCCCCTCCCTCCGCCTTGACCTCAAGTGCACTTGAGATCCTACGGTGCTCGCAGCACGGCGGGAAGAGCCCGCACCGCCCCACCGCTCCTGGGAGGACCGCCTCCGATGACCTACGTGATCGCCCTGCCCTGCGTCGACGTGAAGGACCGCGCCTGCGTCGACGAGTGTCCCGTCGACTGCATCTATGAAGGCAGCCGGATGCTCTACATCCAACCGGACGAGTGCGTGGACTGCGGCGCCTGCGAACCGGTCTGCCCGGTCGAGGCGATCTTCTACGAGGACGACACCCCGGACGAGTGGGCGGAGTACTACAACGCCAACGTCGAGTTCTTCGACGAGCTCGGAGCGCCCGGCGGCGCGGCGAAGATGGGCGTCATCGAGAAGGACCACCCGCTGGTCGCGGCGTTGCCGCCACAGGAGAACCCGCTGGAGTGAGGTCAGGGAGTGCCCGGCGCGGTGCCGCGGAAGCGGTCCGGCGGGGCACCCGTCGCGCACTCAGTGCTCGTCCTGCCGGGCCCTGGTCCTCGTGAGGTGTCGTGCACGCTCGGCATCGGTCGCGGCCCTCCCCGGCAGGTCCCGGAACCCGGCCTGCGCGAAGCTCCCACCGCCGTCGGCCTCGGGACGCCACCAGACCCCTGACTCCTCGAGTCGCAGCAGTGCGACGGTGCGTTGCCCGATCACGCGGGTGGTGAGGCCGCGATCCAGGTACGCCATGGCCATCGCGACCGCGGCATCACCCTCGCCGTAGTCATAGCCCTCCGGGCACCCCACCGTCCAGGGGCCGATGTCGACCTCGATCTCGTCCTCCTCGTCGACGGGCTCCTCGGCTTGCCGGACGACGACCGGAAGCTCCGCCGCGGCGTCCGAGGTGAGCGTGACGTCGCCGTCCTCTCCGACATGACGGGCCACCTCGGCGGAGCACCGCGAGTGGATCGCCGCCGCGACGATCTCGCGGCTCGTCTCCGCATCAGGCCGTCCGACCAGGACGACCCCTGTCTGAGGCAGATGCAGACTCGGCTCCCTTCGCACCCTGACCAGGACCTCCGCCACCACCCAGACGGCCGCTGCGTACGGGAGAAGGAGGATCATCGCACCGAGCATCAGCGGTGCGAGCACGATGAAGAGCACGACGTTGCCCAGCCCGGCGAGCAGCCGGTTCACGCCCGTTCCCCTGCCGCCCGCCCAGCCCGCGCACGGAGCAGCCACGTCGGGCGCTCCCGCACGCCGAAGGGCCACCCCGGACGCTCGCGGACCACCTCGAACCCCAGCCCGCGGATCTCCTGTCGGAACCCGCGGTACTCGGCCTCCAGCCGCTTCGCAAGCTCCCGGGCGACGGGCGGAGGATCGTCGAGATACAGCTCGCCGTACGCACCCTCCATCTCCTCGCCCCACGCGTGGATCCGCGCGATGAGGTCGGCAGGGAGCACCTCGTCGAGGTCCGGCAGCTCGTCCGGCTCTTCGTCCGCCCATTCGAAGAGCAGGGCGTAATCCCACATGAAGCGGACGCGACGCGGCTCATCCCTTCCAGCCCGTCTCGGGTCCTCTCCTCGAGCCCGTTGCGGTGCGCTCATCCCGGCTCCTGATCCTCGTCGACTCGTCCCGGGCTCGGTGCACCACGGCGCTCCAGCTCGTCACCGCGGAGCGTACTGCCCTCGTCGTGCGCCGCGAGCACGGCGCGCGCCTGCGCGAGCACCGCCTGGCGAACCTCAGCGGGCCCGAGCACCCGCGCGGTGCCCGGCAGCACTGCGAGCAGGTGCGGCACCCAGGCCGCGTCGCGCACATGGGCGACCACCCGCGTGGCCCCTCCCTCCCCAGGCGAGAGCTCGAGCTCCTCGTAGGGCAGGGCATCGGCGATCTCCGCCGGCGTGGCCGAGACCTCGAGCTCCACCCGCTGCCGCCCTCGGCGCACGGCCTCGCGCAGGTGCTCGCCGCCCGCGCCCTCCGGCACGGCCCGCGGGACGAAGCGCGCTCCGGTGGGAGCGATCACGTGCAGGCGGTCCACCCGGAACGTCCGCCAGCCCTCCCGCGTGCGGTCCCAGGCCAGCAGGTACCAGCGGGCGTAGCGGTGGACGAGCCGATGCGGCTCGACCTCCCGTCGCGTGCACTCCTCCCCATCGCGTGCATGCGCGACGCGCACCGCGCGGTGGTCGTAGATAGCCTGGGCGAGCGCGGAGAGGGCTCCGGCCTCGACGTCGGGGGCCGACGGGACCCCGACCTCGAGCGCCTCGTGGAGGGCGCCGGCCCGGGGACGGAGCCGGGGCGGGAGGAGCTGGAGAAGCTTCGCGCGGGCCTGCTCGGCGGCCTCGGCGATGCCGCCCGGCCCGTCGGCAGTTCCGTCGGCCGATCCGTCGTTCATCCCGCCGCCCGCTTCCTTGACGCGGCGAGCGCCCGACGCCGCCACGATCGCGAGCCCCACCTGCATCGCGACCGCCTCGTCGTCGTCGAGCAGCAGCGGCGGCATCCTGGTGCCGGCGGTGAGCCGGTACCCGCCGCCGGGGCCGCGCCGGGACTCGATCCCGTAGCCGAGCCTGCGCAGACGCTCCCCGTCCCGGCGCAGGGTCCGCTCGCTCACCCCGAGTCGGGCGGCGAGCTCCGGCCCCGACAGCTCCCGTCCCGTCTGCAGCACGGCGAGCATCTCCAGCGCACGTCCGGTCGTCTCCGTCATGGTCGGAGAGTACCCGGGATTGCGGCCGGAACCTGACCGGATCCCTCGCTAGCGTCGCCTCCATGAGCACTCCGACGATCCGCCTCCGCGGCGCCCGCACCCACAACCTGCGCGCCCTCGACGTCGACATCCCCCGCGACCGCCTGGTTGTCGTGACCGGACTGTCCGGCTCGGGGAAGTCCTCGCTGGTGTTCGACACGATCGCCGCGGAGGCGGGCTTCCAGCTCAACGAGACCTATCCCCCGTTCACGCGGAACCGTCTGCCGCGCTGGTCCCGGCCCGAGGTCGACGAGATCCACGGCATCTCCCCCGTCATCGTCATCGACCAGAAGCGCCTGGGCGGCTCGGCCCGCTCCACCGTGGGCACCGCGAGCGAGGCGTGGAACGCGCTGCGGCTGCTGTTCTCCCGCCTGTCGACCCCGCACGTCGGCGACTCCGGCCGCTTCTCCTTCAACCTGCCGGGCGGCATGTGCCCCACCTGCTCGGGGCTCGGCCAGGTGGTCACCAGCGCGGTCGACCGCTTCCTGGACCTCGACCGCTCCCTCTCAGGCGGCGCGATCCGCCTGCCCGGCTTCGGCAACGGCGGCTACTGGTACCGCCAGTACGCGGACATCGGCAGCTTCGACCCCGACACCCCGCTGCGGGAGTGGAGCGAGGACGAGCGGCAGGCGCTGCTGCGCGGCGGGGAGGCGGCGGCGCGGCTGGGCCCCCGCCCGCCGTCCGACTACGAGGGGGTCGTCGAACGGTTCGAGCGCATATACCTGCACACCTCCGACGAGCTCTCCGAGCGCAAGGCCGCCACGGTCCGCGAGTTCACCCGCTCCGAGCCCTGCCCGGAGTGCGCGGGCGATCGCCTGGCCGCCCCCGCCCGCACCGCCCGCCTGGCCGGTCACACGATCGGCGAGATGTCGCGGCTGGAGATCACGGAGCTGACCAGGGTGATCGCCGGGATCGACGAGCGGGCGGTGGCGCCGGTGCGCGATGCCCTGGTGCGCCGTCTGCGGGCGATGTGCGACATCGGCCTCGGCTACCTGCAGTTGGCACGAGCGACGACCTCGCTCTCCGGCGGGGAATCCCAGCGGCTGAAGACCGTCAAGCATCTCGGCTCGAGCCTCGTGCAGATGCTGTACGTGATCGACGAGCCGACGATCGGCCTGCACCCCCGGGACGTCGGCGCTATGCTGCGCCTGCTCGAGGAGCTGCGGGACAAGGGCAACTCGGTGCTCGTGGTCGAGCACGATCCGACCGTGATCGCTGCGGCGGACCACGTGCTCGAGATCGGTCCCGGCGCCGGCGCCGCGGGCGGTCGCCTGGTCTTCCAGGGCACGCCCGACGAGCTCGCAGGCGCCGACACCGCGACCGCACGAGCGCTGCGTCGGCCCCTCGACCTCTCCCGCACGGCCCGCAGCCCGCGCGGCAGCCTGCCGGTGCGCGGGGCCCGACGGAACACCCTGCAGGACCTGGACGTCGACATCCCCCTCGGCGTGCTCACCGTGCTCACCGGGGTGGCCGGCTCGGGCAAGTCGAGCCTCGCCGCGGAGCTGGTTGCGCAGCACGAGGCGGTGGTCGTCGACCAGCGGCCCGTGGCCGGGAACCGGCGCTCCACCCCGATCACGTACACCGGCATCGCCGCCCCGATTCGGAAGCTGTTCGCCTCGCGGCACGGGGTGGAGGCGGGTATGTTCAGCGCGAACTCGCGCGGCGGCTGCCCGGCCTGCGAGGGACTCGGCGTGCTCCGCACGGACCTCGCGTTCATGAACGGCCAGGAGACGGAGTGCGAGCACTGCTCCGGCACGGGCTTCGCGCCCGAGGTGCTCGAGATGCGGCTGGACGGGCTGAGCATCGCCGACGTCGAGGCGCTGACCATCAGCGAGGCCGTCGAGCGGCTCCCGTCGGCGACGGTGCGGAAGGGGCTGGCGGATCTCGAGGCGGTGGGGCTCGGGTACCTGCGGCTCGGCCAGGCGCTCTCGACGCTCTCGGGCGGGGAGAGCCAGCGGGTGAAGATCGCCCGGGAGCTCCGCTCCGCGGCGCCCGGGAGCCTCTACGTGCTGGACGAGCCGACGACCGGGCTGCACCTCGAGGACGTGGACACCCTGATGGGCGTGCTCGATCAGCTGCTCGAGGCGGGGCACACCGTGGTGGTGATCGAGCACGCCCTGGAGGTGATCCGCCGGGCCGACCACCTCATCGACCTGGGGCCCGGGCCGGGCCGGCACGGCGGACGGATCCTGTACGAGGGGCCGGTCGCGGAGATCCGGGGGACCGCGACCGCGGAGGCGCTGGGACTCCCGGGTTCCTGAGCACGCGGCATGTTCCGGCCCCCTCTACGATTCCCCCATGGACGATGCCCGTCCGCCCCGACGCGGGCGGCGCTCCCCCGGGGACCTCTCCCTCGCCCTCGGTCTGATCGCGCTGCTCTGCGCCCTGATCCCGATCATCGGCGACGTGCTCGCCGTGCCGCCGGGCCTCGCAGCCGTCGTCCTGGGATATGTCGGGGTCAGCCGCCACGACCGCGGTCTCGAGCACCGCGCC
The DNA here is from genome assembly GCF_001293905.1 of Brachybacterium sp. SW0106-09. NCBI lineage: Bacteria > Bacillati > Actinomycetota > Actinomycetes > Micrococcales > Dermabacteraceae > Brachybacterium > Brachybacterium sp. SW0106-09. Next base: position 41,819 of record NZ_BCAK01000060.1, on the reverse strand, counting down.
CTGCCCGCCTATGCCGGCGCGGGACTCGGCGCGATCGCACTGCTCCTCGTGGCGGTCTCGCTCATCGCCACGCACGACACCGCCTGAGGCCGACGGGACGGCCCCGACCTCCGGCCACCCCGCGAGTCGCCGGGGCGGGTGGGGTGCGCTCGCGCGGACCGGTTCGGCATGCTCGCGCAGCACTCACCGTCACCTCGTACGTCTGTTCGATTGGACGATCACGGCGACTCGACAGTTTCTCGGGTGACACCATCGTCGATACACGCAAAGCAACCTCCGGGCGCGTGTCTCGGATTCTCTCCGAGCCGACCGCGGCGACCGTTCCTGCTTCGTGAGCAGTGCGACCTCCCTGAACCCCGTTTCTCTCTGCCTCTCGCGGGACGACTCCCCCGCAGATCTGGCATTCGACATCGGCCCAGGCGAACCGGACGATATGTCCGAAGCATCGCACGTCGGAGCAGCTCGCCGGCCGCACTCTCCTGACGCGGATCCCGCCGCTGCCGCCACATCCGGACAGGACCACCCTCCCCACTGTTCCTCCACACGCCCCGCTTTTCCACATTCTATGCACAGCTGTGGAGGGGTTTCTGACGGACCCTTCCCTCTATCCAACTGACATGCGATACTGGTCACATGACAGAGGATCCGCAGCGACGCGACGACACCGGGGAGGCCGACGACGGCCACCATCCGGTGCACGACGTCTCGCCTGCGGACGGTGCCGCTGAGGGCGCGCCGATGCCGGTGGACGTACCCGTGCGCGTGGAGGTGAGAGCGGTCCTCGTCGGAGAGGTCGACATCGCGGCGGCCCGGACAGCCCTCATGACGCTCGGCGTGCAGGGCTCCCCGTCGCTCGACCGCCTGTCCGTAGCAGAGACCAAGGCGCTGCTGTCGAGCATCGTCGGGATCGAAGCTGCTCTGGATGCGGTGCGAGCCCGTGCGCTGGTGCGCCTCGAGGCCGCGGTGAAGGAGGACTGCCTGCAGCGCGAGGAGAGCCCGCGACAGGCGATGCAGGTCGCCCGCTCCGAGGCGTCGCGGATGCTCAAGGAGTCGCGGTCCGTGGCCGGTCGGAGCCTGGCGACCTGCCGTCGACTGGTCCAGAGCATGCCGGGCATGCTCACCGCCCTGGCCGAGGGCACGCTGAACCCCCGCTCGGTGCACACCGTCGGCTCGGCGATGGGGCCGGTGCCGCCGCACGTGCGGGAGATGGTCGACACGATGCTCACCGCACAGCTCCCCGACCTGCAGGACTGCGGCACCCGGGAGATCTCCGACCATGTCGCGCGGATGCTCCATGCGCTGGATCCGGAGGGTGCGGCGGAGCGCCACCGTCGGGCGATGAACGACCGACACGTCACGATCACCCGCGAGGACCACGGCATGGCCTCCGTGCGGGCGCTGATCCCGGCGATCGACGCCGCCCGGATCCGGAAGGGACTGTCCGTCGCGGCGGAGGGCGCCCGCGCGGCCGGCGATCGGCGCGGCCACCAGCAGATCATGTCGGACATGTTCGCCGACGCCCTGGTCGGCCGGAGCGACGGCATCGATCCGACCACCCTGGACATCGGGATCATCATCACCGACCGGTCCCTGCTCGCCCCGGCGCACGCCGACGCGGCGACGATCGAGGGATTCGGGCCGGTCCCCTACGACCACGTCCGCGAGGCGATGCTGCGGGCCCTGGACTCCGGGAACGAGGACACCGACCTCGCCCTGACGATCCGGAACCTCTACGCCGACCTCGACGACGGCCAGCTCGTGGGGGTAGAGGCAAGGTCCAGAACCTTCCCAGCCTCCCTGAGGCGCTTCCTCACGCTCGCCCACCAGACGTGCCGTGCACCGTTCTGCAACGCCCCGATCCGCCAGATGGACCACATCGTGCCCTGGTCGCAGGGTGGTGCGACCAGCCTCGACAACGGCAACGGCACCTGCGGCGGGGACAACCAGAAGGAGGAGTCCGGGGAGAGCGTCGGCGTCATCCACGACGAGGACGGGACGCGGCGCACGGTCGAGTGGACCACCCGCTACGGCCAGAAGTCGCGGCGGGGCGGCATCAACTTCGACCCGGTCGGCACCTACCGACGGCAGCGCCGGCGTCAGCTGGCGGAGTCCGGCATCGCAGGCCTGTCGGCGCCTCCCGCCGCAGACTCTTCCACCTCTGCCCGCCCTGCTCTCCCCGCAGCCACCGCAGTCGACGGCGTCCCGCTGTCCGCTGCCGAGACTCCTCCCGTCGTCGAGGGCTCCCTCGAGACGGCGACCCCGCCCGTCGCATCGCCCCACGGCACCGGAGCGACCGGAGAGGAACCAGCGCTGGACGAGGGCTCGTCGGCGAACGGATGGTCGACGATCTACCGGGCCTTCGACCGCCTGCAGCTGCGGATCACGGACCTGCCGATCATCCGGCCCCGCCCTGTCAGCGACGGCGTTCTCGTCCTGCTGGACGACATGGCCGGGGGCAGTGCTCCAAGACCGTCGCAGCCACCTGGACCGACGGACGCTCCCGAGCCCCCAGCGCACTGATCCGGAGACCGCACAGATCAGGCGAGGACGAGCTCGATCCGGGGATGGTCCGCGAACACCTCGAGCACCGTGTCGAAGTACGTCGGCCCGCCCTCCGCCTCCAGCCGATCCAGCTTCCGACGCGCGATCGCCTGATCGAAGCGTGGATCCTCGAGCTTCGCCAGCAGCTGTGCACGCGTGACCTCCACGCCGAGCGCCTCCGCGGACGCGGCGTGCTCCGCCCAGATCACCCGCGCCTCCTCCGCGGCATGCAGTGCGCCGTAGCCGCCGCGCAGCATGTCGTCCAGCGCATCGAGGCTCGGCCCGAGCCGCCAGTCCTCCCCGGCCATGAACACCCTGTTGATCTCGTCGTAGAACGAGGGGATGTCGCAGATGCGGAGGCCATCGAGGCGCAGGGTCAGCATGGGGACAGTCTCTCCCGATGGCTCTCCCGAAAGCGTCGATCCGCTCGGCCCGCCCTCCACAGGCCCGAGCTCCGCCTCCTTCAGACCGTGACCGGGCCACGCCCCCTGCACCGAGAGGACGCCTCACCGGTGTCGACGGCAGGAGCGGCATCACATCGATGTCACTTATCGCGACACGCCCCTGACCTGCACGATCTGATGGCGACTCGGACATACTGTGGCGCCATGACCGCTGTTGACACCCGTGTGAACCCTGCTGTGAGCACCGGTGCTCCCGCACGCTTCGGCATCGGCGAGCTGTCCGTGCGCACCGGCGTGAGCGCCCGCTCACTGCGCTACTACGAGGAGCAGGGCCTGCTGACCCCGGCCCGCACCGCCGCCGGCCACCGACGCTTCGACGCCGAGGCGGTGGACCGCGTGCTGCTCGTGCAGCGGCTCTTCGCCGCCGGCCTCACGAGCACCGAGATCGCACCGCTGCTGCCGCCGCTGCTGGGGAGGTCCGACGGCGCGGCCGACGGGATCAACTCGCTGCGCGCCCACCGCCGCGAGCTCGAGGGACGGATCGCCCGCCTCCGCGACACGGCGGAGATCCTCGACGAGGTGCTCGAGGAGTTCCCCGGCGCTCGCTGAGCGCGCCCGCCCCCGCCGTCACCCCCGCCGGGCGAGGCCGTACTCCCGGCTGAACCCGCTGTCCAGGTCCGTGATCCGCAGCGTCACCGCACCGGAGGGGTGCAGCTCGTAGCGCTCCTCGATGCGGGGCCCGCCCTCGCGGCGCGTCACCTCCACCTCGGCGAGCGCCGCTTCGTCGAGCGAGCGCAGCGCCGGGTCGAAGGGGAAGAGCACGTCCGCGAACGGGACCAGGTCCCCGCGCGGCTCGCCGCTCGCATCCAGCGCCGCATGCTCCACGAAGCGGAACCAGCCCAGGTCGTGCGCGGCGGTGTAGCTCCGGGTCACGGTGGTGGCGCCGGTGGTCGGCAGCGGCGCGTCGGGGGTGAGGACCTGGTCGAAGGAGACCCCCTCCCCCGCTCTGACCTCGCGGAACACGCCGATGCCGCGGGAGAGGCGGTCGGCGAGGGTGACGCCGGAGTCCGGGTCCGCGGCGATCGCCAGGCCGATCGCGGTCGAGGCCGCCGGGTACGGGGAGCGGTGCACGCGGCGGCCGAAGCGCTCGCGCAGCATCCGCCCCACCAGCGGCAGCCCGGACCCGCCGCCGACGAGGTAGATCCCGGCGATGCCGGACTCGGCGTCGAGCTCGCCCACCAGCGGGGCCATGACCTCGAGGGTCCGCTCGATCAGCGGCGCGGCCGCGGCGTAGAAGTCCTCGACCGGGAGGATCACCGGGTCGTGCTCCTCCCCGAGGTCGATCATCATCCGACGCGTCTGCGGCAGCAGGCGCTCCTTCGCGGCCCGGCACTCCTCGCGCAACACATCCACGGCGGGCGCCCCGAGTTCCTCCACGGTCAGCCCTGCCCGCTCCAGCACCAGCTCGAGCAGCACCTGGTCGACGTCGTCGCCGCCGAGACGGCTGACGCCGTGGCTGCCGAGCACGGCGTGCCCGCCGCCGTCGGCCTCCACCAGCGAGCTGTCGAAGGTGCCGCCGCCGAGGTCGTAGACCGCGATGCGGGTGCGTCGGGCGGTGAGGCTGCGGGACTGGTGGTGGGTGTACTCGAAGCCGGCCGCGGAGGGCTCGTTGAGCAGGGCGACCACGTCGATGCCGGCGCGTCGGAAGGCCTCGAGCGTCATGATCCGCTGGGCGGAGTGAGCGTGGGCGGGGACGGAGGCGGCGACCTGGCCGACCGGGACCGGCAGCGCCTCCCGCACCGCGGTGAGATAGGCGGTCACGAGGTCCAGCAGCAGGTGCTCGCGCCCGCCGAGCCGGATCGTCGTGCCGGGATGGGTGCCCGCATCGCCGAGCAGGCGCTTGAAGGAGCGTAGCTGAGGGGCGCCGGCGCGCGCGGCGCGCTCCGCCTCGAAGCCGTGGACGAGCTGCCCGTCGACCTCGGCGATCACGGACGGGAAGTGGCTGTGCTCGTCCCCGTCGGGGTCGGTGAACGGGAGGACGGGATAGTTGCCGCGGTCCACGCCCGCCGCGATGGTGCGGGTGGTGCCCATGTCGATGCCGATGCGGATGGCCTGAACATAGCCGGGTCGGCGCACGGGTGTCCGATCTGTCCGGAACGCTCGACCGAGCACCTTCCGGACCTCACCCGTGCGCCGACCCGGTGCACCGTCACCTGCCCGACATCACCCCAGGTGGCGCTCGTACGCGCCGTTGGTGAGGAAGGCGGGGAACTCCTCGCCGAGGACCGCCTCCTTGAGCAGCTCGGCCGCCTCGGGGAGGCGGCTGCCCTGCTCGGTGTCGAGCTCGAGCACGGCCCGGTCGATGAAGTACTCGACCCTCTCCCGCGTCACCGGCATCCCCTCGTCGGTGAGCATCCCCTGGGTGATCCACTGCCACAGCTGCGAGCGGGAGATCTCCACGGTCGCGGCGTCCTCCATCAGGTGGTCGATCGCGACCGCGCCCGAGCCGCGCAGCCAGGCGTCCAGATACCGCAGGGAGACGCGGATGTTCTGCCGGATCCCCTGGGCGGTGATGGCCCCGCCCTCGACCTCGAGGTCGAGCAGGTCCTCGGCGGTCACGTGCACGTCCTCGCGCAGCCGGTCCACCTGGTGCGGGCGCTCGCCCAGGACCGCGTCGAACTCGGCCTGCGCGGCGGGCACCAGGTCCGGATGCGCCACCCAGGTGCCGTCGAAGCCGTCGCTCGCCTCGCGCTGCTTGTCCTCGGCGACCATGACCAGTGCCTGCCGCGTCACCTCCGGGTCCCGGCGGTCGGGGATGAAGGCGCTCATCCCGCCGATCGCATGAGCGCCGCGGCGGTGGCAGGTCGCGACCAGCAGCTCGGTGTACGCCCGCATGAACGGCACGGTCATCGTCAGCTGCGAGCGGTCCGGGAGCACGCGGCGTCGGCCCCGGTCGCGGAACATCTTGATGATCGAGAAGAGATAGTCCCAGCGCCCCGCGTTCAGACCCGCGCAGTGATCGCGCAGCTCGTAGAGGATCTCCTCCATCTCGAAGGCCGCGGGCAGGGTCTCGATGAGCACGGTCGCGCGGATCGTGCCGTGCTCGATCCCGAGCCGGCGCTCGGCGGTGGCGAACACCTCGTCCCACAGCCGCGCCTCGAGATGGGACTCGAGCTTGGGCAGGTAGAGGTAGGGGCCGGAGCCGCGCTCGATCAGCTCGCGCGCGTTGTGGAAGAGGTACAGCCCCGCGTCGACCAGCGAGGCGGAGGCCCGCATCGAGCGGCCGTCGGCCCGCACCCAGCGCAGATGCTGCTCGGGCAGGTGCCAGCCGCGGGGCCGGAACACGATCGTCGCCGTCTCCTCGGCCAGGCGGTACTCCTTGCCGTTCTCGCCGGTGAAGTCGATCTGCCGACGGATCGCGTCGTGCAGGTTCAGCTGCCCGTCGATGACGGCGTCCCAGGTGGGGCTCAGCGCGTCCTCGTGGTCGGCGAGCCACACCCTCGCCCCGGAGTTCAGGGCGTTGATCGTCATCTTCCGATCGGTGGGGCCGGTGATCTCGACGCGTCGGTCCTCGAGGCCGGGCCCGGGGCCGGCGACGCGCCAGCTGCGGTCCTCGCGGATCGCACGGGTGGCGGGGAGGAAGTCGAACATGGCCCCGCCCGCGATGGACTCCCGGCGCAGGGTGCGGGCGGTGAGCAGCTCGGTGCGTCGGCTCGCGAAGCGGTCGTGCAGCAGGGCGAGGAAGTCGAGCGCCTCGGGGGTGAGGATCTCCTCGAAGCGGGGCCCCAGAGGGCCGACGACCTCGAGGCGTCCGCGCGGGGTGCTGCGGTCGGGGGCCGACGGGTCGGTCGAGGTGCCGGCGGCGGGGCGCTGCTCGGAGAGGGGGCGGCGGTAGTCGATGAGGGTCATGGCGAGGTCCTTCCGGGACACGTGGCTGGTCAGGATGGTCGTTGGGGTCCGGCGCGGGGTGGCGGGCCGAGGGGACGGGTCAGGTGGACGCTGGTTCTTCGCCCGGGGGCGGCGGGGTCTCCGCTCGCGGCCCCGGGGACGGGGCCGACGGCGCTCAGTGGAACTGGGCCGTTTCGGTGGAGCCCGCGAGGGCGAGCGTGGAGGAGGTGGGGTTCAGGGCGGTGGCGACCCGGTCGAAGTAGCCGGTGCCCACCTCGGCCTGGTGGCGATGGGCGGTGAAGCCGTGCTCGGCGGAGGCGAACTCGGCCTCCTGCAGCTCGACGAAGGCGCTCATCTGCCGGTCGCGGTAGCCGCTGGCCAGCTCGAACATGGCGTGGTTCAGGGAGTGGAAGCCGGCCAGGGTGATGAACTGGAATGCGTAGCCCATCGCGGCGAGCTCGCGCTGGAACCGGGCGATCTGCGCATCGTCCAGGTGCCGCTTCCAGTTGAAGCTCGGCGAGCAGTTGTAGGCGAGCTTCTGGTCCGGGAACCGCGCATGGATCGCCTCGGCGAAGCGGCGGGCGAGCTCGAGGTCCGGTGTCGAGGACTCGACCCACAGCAGGTCCGCGTACTCGGCGTAGGCGAGGCCCCGCGCGATGACGGGCTCGATCCCGGGGGTGACCTCGTAGAAGCCCTCCGCGGTGCGCTCCCCGGTGAGGAAGGGCCGGTCGCGCTCGTCGACGTCGCTGGTCAGCAGGGTCGCGGCGAGCGCGTCGGTGCGCGCGATGATCACCGTCGGGGTGCCGGCGACGTCCGCGGCGAGACGAGCGGCGTTCAGGGTGCGCACGTGCTGGGAGGTCGGGATGAGCACCTTCCCGCCCAGGTGGCCGCACTTCTTCTCGCTCGCCAGCTGGTCCTCCCAGTGCACGCCCGCGGCGCCCGCCTCGATCATCGAGCGCATCAGCTCGTAGGCGTTCAGGGCGCCGCCGAAGCCGGCCTCGGCGTCGGCGACGATCGGCGCCTGCCAGTCGCGGCTGGTGGTGCCGGTCTCGGCGAACTCGATCTGTCCGGCGCGCAGCAGCGCGTTGTTGATCCGGCGCACGACGGAGGGGACGGAGTTGGCGGGGTAGAGCGACTGGTCGGGGTAGGTCTGGCCGGAGAGGTTGGCGTCGGCGGCGACCTGCCAGCCGGAGAGGTAGATGGCCTTCAGCCCGGCGCGGACCTGCTGGACGGCCTGGTTGCCGGTGAGCGCGCCGAGGGCGGAGATCCAGGAGCCGGGGTTCTCGTCGTTCTCGCGGATCATCTCCCAGAGCCGCTCGGCGCCGCGGCGGGCGAGGGTGTGCTCCTCGCGGACGGGGCCGGTGAGGGAGAGGACGTCCTCGGCGCTGTGGTCGCGGCGGACCCCCGACCAGCGCGGGTCGATCTCCCAGTCGCGGGCGAGCTCCTCGGCGGTCATGGTGGGGTCCCCGGGGCGGGTGGTGCTGCGCGGGGCGGAGGGGGTCGGGGTGGTCATCGTCGGCTCCTCGGGCTGCTCCGGCGGCCGGTGGGGCTGCCGTCCTCGGCGAACTTCGTCGAGTGGTCACACTATTGCCGCTCCAGAGCCCCCTCAGAAGGCCCGATCCGGAAGAACTTCCGCCATATTTCTGTTCTTCAGAAGTTATCTGTGTCACTCTGGCCCGCATGACCGCGCAGCCCCGCACCTCCGGCCGACGCCCCGACGACGCCGCACGACGGCTCGCTGCCGGCGCCCCCGGCTCCGGCACGGGCGACCGCCGGCCCGCCGGCCGCCCCTCCCCCGCGGCCGACGGGCCCGCGCCCGGCGCACCAGCCCCCGGCGCGCTCGCGCCCGATCCCGACGACGACGTCGACCCGCTGCTCATCGGCCGACGGATCCGTGCCGCGCGCACCGCGAGAGGCCTCTCCCTCGCCGAGCTCGCCGCGGCCCTGGACCGCGCTCCCTCGCAGCTGTCCGTGATCGAGAACGGCAGGCGCGAGCTGCGCCTCGGCGAGCTGCGCCGCATCGCGCGCGTGCTCGAGGTGGGGGTCGAGGACCTGCTGGACCCGGAGCCCCCGTCGCGTCGGGCGGCGCTCGAGATCGCACTCGAGAAGGCGCAGGCCGGAGCCCTGTACCAGGGGCTCGGCCTGCCGGACCTGCCCGTGCGCAAGTCCCTCTCCGACGCGGCGATCGAGACGATCCTGACCCTGCACGAGGAGCTGCGGCGCCTGCACGAGCAGCGTGCCGCGACCCCGGAGGAGGCGCGGCGCGTCAACGGGCAGCTGCGCCAGGAGCAGTCCGAGGCGGGCAACTACTACCCCGCCCTCGAAGAGACGGCGCGGGAGCTGCTGGCCCGGATCGGGCACAGCGGCGGCCCGCTCTCGCACCGCAAGGTCTCGCTGCTGGCCGAGGAGCTCGGCTTCTCCCTCCACTCGGTGCCGGACCTCCCCCACTCGGCCCGCTCGATCACCGATGCGTCCTCGATGCGGATCTACCTGCCGCTCGGGCGCGACGCCGCCGATCCCCGCACCACGGTGCTGCAGGCCCTGGCCGCGCACGTGCTGGGGATGGACGAGCCCGCGGACTACGGCGAGCTGCTGCGCCAGCGGGTGGAGGTGAACTACCTGGCTGCGGCGATGCTGGTGCCGGAAGCGGGGGCGAGCGAGCTCCTGCAGCGGGCGAAGGCGCAGCGGGAGCTGTCGGTCGAGGATCTGCGCGACGAGTTCGCCGTGACCTACGAGCTGGCCGCGCACCGCTTCACGAACCTCGCCACCCATCACCTCGACATCCCGGTGCACTTCCTGAAGGTGCACTCCTCGGGCGCGATCGTGAAGGCGTACCAGAACGACCACGTCCGCTTCCCGACCGATGCGCTCGGCGCGGTGGAGGGGCAGCTGGTGTGCCGCTGGTGGAGCGCGCGGCGGGTGTTCCGCTCAGAGGACCGGATGCGGCAGTACAGCCAGTACACCGACAAGCCCGGCGGCACCTACTGGTGCACCTCCCGCATCGAGTCCGGCTCCGGCGGGGAGTTCTCCATCTCGGTGGGCACCGACTTCGCGCACACGAAGTGGTTCCGGGGCCGGGAGACGAGCGTGCGTCACTCCTCGAGCTGCCCCGACCCGGACTGCTGCCGCCGCCCCGCGCCCGAGCTGGTCGAGCGCTGGCACGGCTCGGTCTGGCCGGTCGCGCGACTGCACGCCTCGCTGCTCGCCGCGATGCCGACGGGCACCTTCACCGGGGTGGACCGGGTGGCGATGCTCGAGTTCCTCGAGCGGCACGCGCCCTCGGAGCCGCAGGGGACGGTGCAGCCGCAGGCGTCGTCGGCCGACGGGAGCTGAACGGGCAGGAGGGAACAGGCCCTGCTCCGCGCGCGACGGCGGATCCGGGACGCAGGACGGCCCCGGGACCGCGCAGAGCGCGTCGGTCCCGGGGCCGTCGGCCTCGTGGAGAGCTCAGCAGACGAGGAGCCCGCGGCTCAGGCCGCCGCCGCGGCCTCCCTGCGGTCCGCGCGGGCGTGGCGCACGTGCTGGATCACGGAGACGACCACGATGCCGATCAGCACCACGTACACCCCGATCGTGATCGGGCTCGAGACGAGGATCGAGGGATCCCCCTCGGAGACCGCGAGGGCGCGGCGCAGCTCGGTCTCCGCGAGCGGGCCGAGGATCACGCCGATCATCAGCGGCGCGAGCGGCATGTTGAAGCGGCGCATCAGGAAGCCGAGCACGCCGAGCCCGATCAGCAGGTACAGGTCCACGTAGGAGGAGGAGACCGCGTACACGCCGAGCATGGCGAGCACGGTGATCCCCGCGTAGAGGTAGTGCTGGGGGATGTACAGCAGCCGCGCCCACACCGGTGCCAGCAGCATGTTCAGCGCGAGCAGCACCACCAGGCCGATGAACAGCGAGGCCAGCAGCGTCCACACCAGCTCGCCCGAGCGCTGGAAGAGCAGCGGGCCGGGCTGCATGCCGTACTGCTGGAAGGCGGCCAGCAGGATCGCGGCGGTCGCCGAGGTGGGCAGGCCGAGCGCCAGCAGGGTGCCGAGCGCCGTGCCGGCGGTCGCGTTCGCGGCGGCCTCCGGGGCGGCGAGGCCCTTGATCGAGCCGGTCGTGCCGAACTCGGGGTCCTTGCGCCGGTCGGCCAGGCGCTTCTCCGTGCCGTAGGCGAGGAAGGTGGGGACCTCCGCGCCGCCGGCGGGGATCATGCCGAAGGGGGCGCCGAAGCCCGCACCGCGCAGCCAGGAGGGCAGCGCCTTGCGGAAGTCCGCCTTCCCGATCTTCGCGATCCCCCCGGTGGGCAGGGAGATCGAGGTGGGGTCGCGGTGGATGCGGGAGGCGGCGTGGAGCACCTCGCCGAGGGCCAGCAGGCCCACCGTGACCACGACGATGTCGATGCCGTCGAAGAGGTTCGGGATCCCGAAGGTGTAGCGCTCGGTGCCGCTGGGGCCGTCGATCCCGACCAGCGCGAGCGCCACGCCGAGCAGCAGCGCGCCGATGCCGCGCAGCACGGACTCGGAGACCACCGAGGAGATCGCGAGGAACGCGAAGACGGCGAGCGCGAAGTACTCCGCGGGCCCGAACTGGGTCGCCATCCGCACCAGCACCGGCGAGAAGAACACGACGATCGTGGTGGAGATGAGTCCGCCGATGAAGGCGCCGATCGCCGCGGTCGCCAGCGCCACGGCGGCGCGGCCGTTGCGGGCCATGCGATGGCCCTCGAAGGTGGATGCGATCGCGGAGGACTGGCCCGGGGTGTTCAGCAGGATCCCGGCGGTCGAGTCGCCGAAGAGCCCGCCGAAGTACACGCCCGCGAACATGATGAACGCGGCGGTGGGGTCGAGCGCGAAGGTGATCGGCAGCAGCAGCGCGACGGCCATCGAGCTGCCGAGCCCCGGCAGCACGCCGACGGCGGTGCCGAGCACCGCGCCGATCAGCACGAACAGCAGTACGGCGTCAGCGCCGCCCCGAAGCCGTCGAGGAGGAGGGAGATCTGTACCATCAGAGGGCACCTCCGCCGAGGACCGGGAGCGACAGGCCGAGCAGCCCGCCGAAGATCAGCTGGATGATCGAGGAGATGAGCAGCGCGACGCCGATGTCCATCCAGGTATTGCGCGAGCCGAGGGCCCGGGCGACGCACCAGAACAGGGCGGCGCCGGAGAGCACCCACCCGGCCCAGGGCAGGACCAGGACGAATCCGATCAGGGTGGCGAGCACGAACCCGGTGGTCCGCAGGTCGCTCGCGACCGGGGCCGACGGCGCGTCCTCGTCGGTCGCGACGGAGGCGGCGGCATCGGCGGGCGCGGCGCTGCCGGCCGACGCGTCGGCCTTCCCGCCGGCCGGCCCGTCGGACTCGAGATCCACGGTCCCCACCGCCTTGAACTCCGCGGTGTCGGTGTCGGAGAGGTCCTGGAGCAGGTCGCGGGAGACGTCGTGGCGCGTGCCCGGCTCGGCACGCTCGTCCTCTGGGTGGCGGATCACGTCCTGGCCGACGGCCACGGCGGTGACGAGCATCAGCACGCCGACGATGACCGGCACGAACTGCGGCCCGGGGGCGGAGTCGCCCAGGACGTTCATGGTCTGCGCGCCGATCAGGAGGGTCAGGCCGACGATCGCGAGGATCGCCACCATGATCAGCTCCTTGCGGCGCCGCAGAGCGCGCCGCACGGGCGAGGGGGTGGTGGTGGATGTGCTCACGGTGCTCCTCACAGTCCCAGGTCCTCGACGATGTCCTCGGCCACGGCGCTCTCGTCGGCGATGTACTGCTCGAACTCCTCGCCGGTGAGGAAGGAGTCGGTCCAGTCGTTGCGCGTGAGGGTCTCCTGCCACTCCGCGCTGTCGCGCATCTCGGTGACGATCGCGACGAACTCGGCGAGCGCCTCCTCGCTGACGCCGGGGGCGGCGAGGAATCCGCGCCAGTTCGACATCGCCACGTCCACGCCGAGCTCCCGGAAGGTGGGCACGTCCACGCCCGGCAGACGCTCCTCCGACGAGATCGCCAGCGCCCGCAGGGTGCCGGCCTCGATCTGGTCGCTGACCTCGTTGTATCCGGAGCAGCCGGCGGTCGTGGTGTGCGAGAGCAGCGAGTTCAGGGCCTCGCCGCCGCCGGAGTAGGCGATGTAGTTGAGGTCCGTCGGGTCGATCCCCTACAGCTGCGCGAGCCGCCCGCTGAGGAGGTGGTCGATCGAGCCGAGCGAGCCGCCGCCGATCGAGGTGCCGCGGGGGTCCGCGCGCCAGGCCTCGAGGAAGCCGTCGAGGTCCTGGATCTCGGAGTCGGCGGGGACCACGAGGGCGGCGAAGTCGTCGGCGAGCCGGGCGACAGGGGTGACGTCCTCGAAGCTCGCGTCCCCCTCGCCGAGCGCGATCGCGCCGACCATCACGCCGCCGGTGACCATCAGGGTGTCCTCCGCGCCGGTCATCCCCACGAACTGGCTCAGGCCGATCGTGCCGCCGGCGCCGGGGATGTTGACGACCTGGGCGTTGTTGACGATCGAGGCGCTGCGCAGCACCTGCTGGGCCTCGCGCGCGAACCCGTCCCAGCCGCCGCCCGGCGCGGCGGGGGCGATGAGGGTCAGGGTGCTCCGCGCCTCCGCGCGGCCGCTGGACCGGGCGGCGCCGACGAGGGCGGCTCCCGTGGTCGCGGCCACGACGGCGCCGAACGCGCCCTGCAGGACCGTCCTTCGCTGCATGCTCCACTCTCCTGAAACGTCGTTGTCTCACCGGTCGGCGGAGGGTCCCGGGAGTGTATGCACATGGGGAGTTACTCACGCAACATGTCCGCCATGCCTACGTTCGGTACTCATCTGTACTCTCATGGACACATTGGGATACAGCCTTGGTGACATGGTCGGTCCGGCACGCGGCCGGCCGGACACGACGCAGCAGCGGAGGAGTCGGACATGCACAATGACGCGGACGTCATCGTGGTCGGAGGCGGCAACGCCGGGTTCAGCGCGGCCCATGCCGCGGCGGAGCGGGGACGCTCGGTGATCCTGCTCGAGCGCGGCGAGGGGCCGACGGCCGGCGGCAACAGCTTCTTCACCGCCGGCGCCACCCGCATCGCCCACGAAGGCCTCGCGCAGCTGCAGGAGTTCGTCGAGGCCGACGAGCGCCACGGCGCCTCGACCGTCCCGCCCTACTCGCAGCAGGACTATCTCGACGACCTCGAGCGCGTCACCGAGGGCCGCAACGACCCCGAGCTCAGCGCCGTCCTGGTCGCCGAGGCGCAGCCCACCCTGCGCTGGCTGGCGGGGCTGGGGCTGAAGTACCGCCTGATGTACGAGCGGCAGGCCTACTCCCGGCCCGACGGCAGCTTCCTCTTCTGGGGCGGCCTGCACGTCGGGAACGTCGGCGGCGGCGAGGGCCTGGTCGCCGACCACACCGCGGTCGCCGAGAGGCTCGGCGAGGACGTCCGCTACGGCCACCGCGCCCTCGAGCTCGTGGTCGAGGACGGCCGCGTCGTCGGCGTCGTCGCCGAGCACGACGGGCAGCGGGTGACCCTGCGCGCCGAGTCCGTGGTCCTGGCCGCGGGCGGCTTCGAGTCCGACGCGGCGCTGCGCGCCGAGCACCTCGGCGAGCGCTGGGCCGCGGCGAAGGTGCGCGGCACGGCGTTCAACGTCGGCGACATGATCCGCGCGGGCCTCGACGTCGGCGCGGTGAAGGGCGGGGACTGGAGCTCCTGCCACAGCGTGCAGTGGGACGCCTTCCACCCCGAGAACGAGGGTAACCTCTCTCTCACCAACCGCCTCACCCGCCAGTCCTACCTGCTGGGGATCCTGGTGAACCGCGAGGGCCGCCGCTTCCTCGACGAGGGCGCCGACTTCCGCAACTTCACCTACGCCAAGTACGGCAAGGTCATCCTCGAGCAGCCCGGCTCCCTCGCCTTCCAGGTCTTCGACGCCGCGACCCGGCCGTTGCTGCGCGCCGAGGAGTACGAGATGCCCGGCGTCTCCGAGCTGAAGGCCGACTCCCTCGAGGAGCTCGCCGCACTGATGGAGGTCCCGGCCGAGGAGTTCGTGCGGACCGTCGAGGAGTTCAACGCCGCGACGAACGATGCGGAGCTGGACCCCACGGTCAAGGACGGCAAGGCCGCCGCGGTCACCCCGCCGAAGTCGAACTGGGCGAGCCCGATCGCCGAGGGGCCCTTCTACGCCTACCCCGTGACCTGCGGGATCACCTTCACCTTCGGCGGGTTGAAAGGCGATGTGAAGGGCCGTGTGCTCGACGAGGACGGCACGGCGATCCCGGGCCTGCTCGTGTGCGGCGAGATGCTCGGCGGGCTGTTCTCCTCGAACTACCCCGGCGGCTCCGGCCTCGCGGCGGGCGCCGTGTTCGGCCGTCGCGCCGGCTCGATCGCCTGATCCCCGCCCTGCGCAGGGTCTAGGCTCCCTGCGCAGGGCGACCACCGCAGCACCGCCGCAGGAACATCGCAAGGACGAGGAGGCATCGCATGAGCACGCGCCACGACCGCGAGAGCATCTACCGCACGCTCCACGCGGAGATCCTCGACGGCACCCTCGGCCCGGGCACGCACCTGCGCGAGGTCGCCCTCGCCGAGCGCTTCGAGGTCTCCCGCACCCCGGTGCGCGACGCCCTCTCACGGCTCGAGCAGGCCGGTCTGCTCACCCGCGCCCAGCGCGGCCTCGAGGTGCAGAGCGTGGATCCGCAGACGATCATGCAGGTCTACGACGCGCGGATCCTGCTCGAGGAGCAGATCGCCGGGGACGCGGCCCTGAACCGCACCATGAAGGACGTGCTGCGGCTCGAGGCGCTGCTGGAGCGGGACCGGGGCCTGGCCGAGCGGGACGACGCGACCCTGATCCGCGCGAACCTCGAGTTCCACAGCGCGGTGTGGGAGGCGAGCCGGAACCCGGTCCTGCAGGACCTGCTCGCCCAGCTCTCGCGCCAACTCGTGCACGCGCCCCACTCGACGCTCACCGTCGGAGGGCGCTGGGACGAGGCGCTCGCGGAGCACTCCCGCCTGGTCGTGGCGATCTCACAGCGGGACGAGGACGCGGCCCGAGCGGCCGCCCGCGGCCACTTCGAGACCGCGCGCGGGATCCGGCTGGACCTGCTGCGCGCCGCGGCGCTCGAGGAGACGGCGAGAGCCGACGAGGACCGCTGAGCCGGCGGCAGCACCGCTGAGCTCCTGACGCTCACGCCCGGACTGTGGGACGAGCCGGCCCCGGGCGCCCCACCACGGCGTCGACGAGCACGAAGCCGGCGAGGCTGGCCCCCAGCAGCGGGAGCGCCGCGCCGATGCCCGCCGCGACGAGCAGCACCAGCCCCACTCCCCACCAGGGCGCCCGGCGCAGCGCGCCCCGCTGCGGGGGCCTGCCCGGACCGCGCCCGCCGCGGGTGGGGCGGCGCTGCCACCACATCCGGTAGCCCCAGAGGATCGTCAGGACCAGGGTCGAGGCGATGAGGAACAGCACGATCTGGTTGGCGAGGCCGAACATCGTCCCCATGTGCAGGTCGATGCCCCAGCGCGTCAGCTTCGCGGCGAGGTCCTGGTCGGCGAAGTCGGTGCGGTCGACGACCTCGAGGGTGGCGCCGTCGACGGCCACCGCGTCGACCTCGGTCGGGAAGCTGCGCTGGATCTCCTGCACCACCCAGGCCGATCCCTCGTCGGCCGGCGGGAGGATCTCGACCAGGCCGGTGTCGATGTTGACGGCCTGCCCCGCGGCGAGCGCGGCGGATCCACAGGCCGAGCCCCGCCACCGCGATCACCCCGAGCCAGGAGGCGGAGAGCTCGCTGTAGAGGCGCCCTGCGTCCCCGAGGTGCAGGTTCCGATGGAGCTGGTCGATCCAGCCCCGCAGGGGCAGCGCGCCGCTGGTGCCGTAGACGGTGAGGTCGCCGCGGATCTCCCCGGTCGCGGGGTCCACGAAGATCGCGCGGGTCTCGCTCTCGCCGAGGGCGTCGTCGGCGTACATCACGCGCGTGGTGTCGCCGGGCTCCGGCGCCGGCCGCACGGCGGCGAGCTGCGCATCCGGTCCGACGTGGGCCTGGGCCGCCTCCACCTGGGCGGCCAGCGGCAGCGGCGCGGCAGCGGCGCGGCAGCCGACGAGGCGTTCAGCTCGTGGGCGTAGATCACCTTCTCCAGCTGCGGGCTCAGCGCGTACAGCGCGCCGCTGGCGGCGGAGACGAGCAGAAAGGGACCGACGAGGATCGCGGCGTAGAAGTGCAGGCGCAGCAGCAGCGGGCCGAGCCAGCCCTGGGCAGGGCGGGTGGTGGTCGTGAGCGGACCTCAGTTCTCGATGAGCCGTGCGAACACCACGGTGTTGTCCAGGTGGTGGCCGTCCTCGTCGAGGTCTCCGGCGCAGGTGATCAAGCGCAGTTCGGGCCCGTCGGTCCGTCCGTAGACGGCGACGGTGGGGAACTCGTCCTTCGGATAGCGTGCCGAGTCGTACACCTCGAAGGTCGCCGTGGTGCCGTCCTCCCGGTCGACCTCGACCCGGTCCCCCGGGGCGAGTGCGCCGAGCTCGAAGAAGACCGACGGGTCCCCGCCCCAGGTCACGTGCCCCTCGATGACGGAGGGTCCGGCCTCCCCCGGGGTGGGCGAGCCCTCGAACCATGCCGCGAGGTCCGCCTGCTCGCCGCGCGGGGCGAGCAGCGCGCCGTCCTGGCCGAGTCCGATGGGGAAGACCCGCTGGTCGACGCCGATCGAGTCGATGCGCAGGCTCGTCGGCTCGGAGGCCGGGAGCGCCGCGGAGCCGGAGGCGTCTGGCGCCTGCGAGGTCGGCTGCGCCGACGGCTCCGACGCGCCGGGGCCGGGGACGGTCGCCGGATCGGTGCCGGCATCGAGCCCGTCAGTGCGGCCGCTCCCGGCGGGTCCCGTCCCTCCCCCGTCCGACGCCGCGCCCTGCGAGCGCAGCTCGGGCTGCGGGGGTGCTGCGACCTGGCTGCTCAGGGCGAAGGCCAGCAGCGCCGCGCCCGCGAGGGCCAGGACCGCCAGAACGGCGACCGTCGTGCGACGGCCGCCGTTCCGTCGGGGATCTCCCTGAGGGGTCATGTCACTGCTGGGTCCGACGACGGCGCAGCGCGAACGCGCCCGCGGCCGCAGCGGTCAGCAGGCCGCCGCCGGCGAGCATCGCACCGGACTGCTCGATGCCGGCGGTGGTGCCGTCACCGGTCTCGGCGCCGCCCTCGGGCCAGGCCTGCATCTGGGCGACGTCGAGGGTGCCGCAGGCGGCCGGATCAGTGGCCTCCGACGGCAGGGTCGGGTCGAGATCGGACATCACGTCGCCGTCGTACGCCCCGCTGCCGTTGTGGTCTACGCCGTGGACCACGATCACGCCGTCACCGGCGCTGATGTCGGCGGCGACCTCGTCGCTGACCTCGAAGGTCCGCTCGTAGGCGTCATCGCCGACCGGGAACCGGTCCACGGCCAGGCCGCTGTCGGGGCTGGTGTCGCCCTCGGTGGTGAGCGAGGAGACGATCATGCCGTAGTCGTCATGGGCGTCGGAGACCTGGATGGCCCCGTCCTCGCCGCTGCCCTCCATGGCCGGGTCCGGGCACTGGTTCTTCCCGCCGACGTGGATGTGCTGGGCGTGCGGGGACCCGGCGAGCAGGCCCGTGTTCTCCATCTTCACGGTCACCTGGTTGCCCTCGACCGTCACCCAGGCGGTGCCGGAGGCACCGGAGTCGTTGAGCTCGGTGAGGTGGGCCTCGAGTGTGGTCGCTTCGTGGCCACCGTGGCCCTCGGCGAGGGCGGCGCCGGAGGCGCCGAACATGCCGAGCGCGGCGGTGGCCGCGAAGAGGGGGAGCAGTCGCTTCGTCGTCGTGCGCATCGTGACTCCTTCGTCGGACGCCGGACGACCCTGCGGCCGTCGGGGGCGGCGTTCCAGGAGGGGTTCGGAGCCGTCGGGAGATCGGATGGGAGAGTTTTCTGCGAGTTTCTCTCGAGGGGGACGGCCCTGGGGTCACGCGGGCCTGCGCACCACCGGCCGCCTGCTCACCAGGACAGCTCGCGGCGGGGGCGGACGTGGATGTCCGTGAGCTGCACGTCCTCGCTCGCGGTGATGGCCATGACCACCGCCCTCGCGACGGAGGAGGGACGGATCAGCTCACCCCGGTCGACGTCCCCGCCGAACATCGGGGTGTCCGTGGGGCCGGGGTACACGGTCGAGACCCGCACCCCGTTCCCCTCCTCCTCGGCGCGCAGGCCGTTGGCGAGCGCCCGGAGCGCGTGCTTGCTCGCGGCGTACGGGGCGTTGCGGGGACGGGCGGCGGTGCCGGCGCCCGAGTTCACGAGCACCACGGTGCCGCGCGCGTCGCGCAGGGCGGGCAGGGCGTGCCGGACGAGCGCCGCACCGGCGGTGACGTTGAGGGCGAAGACCCGCTCCCAGTCCGCATCGGCCGTGTCCTCGACCCGGGTGGAGGGAGAGATCCCGGCGGCGTGGACCAGGGCGTCCACGCGGTCGGGCACGAGCGCGGCGAGGTCGCCGGTGAGCAGGTCCGCGGCGTGCGGGGTGATCAGCGCGGAGGCCTCCTCGAGCTGCGCGAGGGCCTCCCGGTCGCGGCCGACGGCGATCACCCTCCAGCCGAGCTCGGCGAGCTGCAGGGCGATCTCGCGGCCGATCCCGCTGGTCGCGCCAGTGACGAGAGCCGTGCGAGGGGTTGTGCTGTGCTGGTCGGCGGTGGTCATGCGTCCAGTCTGCTGCCGACCGGCGGCGCGGGTCTAGCCGTGCACGACCCCCATCACCAGCAGCACCGCGAGCGCGCCGTAGACGGTGCCGGCCGCGCCGTCGAGCAGGCAGCGCACGCGCGGGCGGCCGAGCACCGCGTCGCGGAAGAGCCCCGCGGCGCTGCCGATCGCGAGGTCGGTGAGCAGGCCGGTCAGCTGCAGCAGCAGGCCCAGCATGAGGATCTGCGCGAAGGGGTTCTCCCCGGAGTCGCCCGTCGTGCCCAGGAACTGGGGCAGGAAGGCGACGAAGAACAGCGCGATCTTCGGGTTGGTGATGTTGACGACGAAGCCGCGGCGGAAGACGTTCGGCACGACCGAGGCCTCCGCGAGCGGGGCGCCGGCGCGCCGCCAGGTGGTGATCGCGAGGAAGGCCAGATAGCCGGCGCCGGCCAGCCGGATCGCGTCCAGCGCGGCCGGCAGCTGGGTCAGCGCGACACCGAGCCCCGTCGCCGCGACGAGCACCCAGATCGTCATCGCCGAGGTGACCCCGAAGGCGCCCTGGACCGCGGCGCGCCTGCCCTGGTTGATGCCGGTGGCGACCATGAACGCCATGTCCGGGCCGGGAGTCACGAGGATGACCGTGACGGCCAGCAGGAAAGCGGGCAGGACGGACACGTCGAGCACTTCTCACCACCTTGATCTCACTGCGGGAGGAGCTCCCGGAATCACGCCCTCACCTGGGCCGACAGCGACTCTAGGAGGCGGCGATGCAGCGTCGCAATGATCGAGATGCCTGGCAGAACGGCACCAGGACGAGCAGTCTGCTGGGCGGTATTAGGCTGTCTGCGTGCTCGACGATCTCGACTACCGCCTCATCGCCCTCCTCCGCGCGAACAGCCGCACCCCGGTGGCCGTCCTCGCCCGCGAGCTCGGGGTCAACCGCTCCACCGTCACCTCGCGGATCGATCGCCTCGTGGACAACGGCGTGATCGAGGGGTTCACGATCCGGGTCAGCGGCGACATCGAGCACGACTCGGTCCAGGGCGTGATGCTGGTCGCGACCGAGAACAGCCGCAGCCCCGAGATCGTGCGGGAGCTGCGCGGCTATCCCGAGCTCGAGCAGTTCCACTCCACCACCGGCACCTGGGACCTGGTGCTGCAGATCCGGGCGAGGAACCTCGCCGAGTTCGACCTCGTGCTGGAGCGGGTCCGGGCGATCCCGGGCGTGCGCACCACGCAGACGAACCTGCTGTTCAGCTCGCTGCGGACGGTGTGACGTGGGGCTTCCGCCGGGCTCCGTGCCGCCTCATGCCCCCTGCGGGACCTCCGCCGCCTCGGCCGTCTCCCGTTCCCGGAAGAGCGCGGCGAAGAACAGCGCGACGCCGACGGCGAGCGCCGCCGGGATGAGCCAGATGGTGCGCCAGTCGTGGGTGCCGTCGGCCGCGAGGAAGGCGTCGACGATCGGGCCGGAGATCAGGGAGCCGATCAGCAGGCCCACGCCGTAGGTCGCCAGCGAGATCAGGCCCTGGGCGGCGCTGCGCACGTGCTTCGGGGCGAAGCGGTCGGTGTAGATCTGCCCTGCGACGAAGAAGAAGTCGTAGCAGACCCCGTGCAGCACGAGGCCGATGATCACCAGCCACAGCAGTGAGCCGGCGTCCCCGAACGCGAACAGGGCATAGCGCAGCGCCCAGGCGAGCATGCCGATCAGCAGCGTCCGCTTCACGCCGAGCTTCCTCAGCATCAGCGGCATGACCAGCAGGAACAGCGCCTCGGAGACCTGGCCGAGGGACTGCACGGCCGCGGCCGACTGCACCCCGATCTCGTTGAGGTAGAGGTTGGTGAAGTTGTAGTAGAACGCCAGCGGGATGCAGATCAGGATCGAGGCGAGGAAGAAGACCAGGTAGGAGCGGGACTTCAGCAACGCGAGGGCGTCCAGGCCCAGCACGTCGCGGACGGTGACGCGGCCCTGGCCGGGTTCGGGCGGGGTGTGCGGGAGGGTGAAGGCGTAGACGCCCAGCAGCGCCGAGCCGATCGCGGCCATGACGAAGGTGTTCTCGAGCGCTCCCCCGGCCTCCCAGCCGAGCCAGCCGATGAGGAGCCCCGCCACGATCCAGCCGATGGTGCCGAACACGCGGATCGCCGGGAACTGCCGCTCGGGGCTGGTCAGGCGGCGGAAGGAGATCGAGTTCGCCAGAGCCAGCGTCGGCATGAAGGAGATCATCGCCAGCAGCGCGAACACGAAGAACGCCCCGAACTCGCCCTGCCGGCCGGCGAGGAAGAGCATCACGGCGCTGAACAGGTGCAGCACCCCGAGGATGCGCTGCGCGGCGAACCAGCGGTCCGCGATCAGGCCCACGATGAAGGGGGCGAGGATCGCGCCGAGGGACTGGGTGAGGAAGGCCAGCGCGATCTGGCTGCCGCTCGCGCCGAGGTCCGCGGCGAGGTACGTGCCGAGCGTGACGAACCAGGCGCCCCACACGAAGAACTCCAGGAACATCATCGTCGAGAGTCGGAGGCGGATGACGGGGTCGAGTGTCATGCAGGGAGAATCTAGCCGACCGTCCACCGGAACGGGAGGGGGCGCTGACAGGGACTCCGCGCGACCGGGTCGCGGTCCGGCGGCGTCTCGACGGGGCGGCCGACGGGCTGGACCCGCCGGTCGGTACACTCCCCCCTCGCGCGTCACGGCCGTACCCTGGCCCGTATGCGCATCCCCCGCACCCTCGCGATCGTGCTCGCCGGCGGACAGGGCTCCCGGATGGGAGCGCTCACCGACGAGCAGGCCAAGCCCGCCCTCCGCGTGGGCGGCTCCTACCGGCTGATCGACATCGCCCTGTCCAATCTCGCCAACAGCCACCTCAGGGCGGTGTGGGTGGTCGAGCAGTATCTCCCGCACTCGCTGAACGAGCACCTGTCGGCCGGTCGGCCCTGGGACCTCGACCGCACCCACGACGGGCTGCGCACCCTCACCCCCTTCGAGGGCGCCGAGGGCGAGGGCTTCGCCACCGGCAACAGCGACACCCTGTGGCGGCAGAAGGAGCTCATCGCCGAGTTCGCCCCGGAGATCGTGCTGGTGCTCAGCGCCGATCACCTCTACACGATCGATCTGCTGGACGTGCTGGACACGCACGCGGCCGCCGACGCCGCGCTCACCATGGTCACCACCCGCCTCCCGCATGACGCCTCCCGCCACGGAGTGGTGCGCACCGGGGAGGGCGGCCTCGTCGAGGAGTTCTGGTACAAGCCGGAGGACCCGCCCACCGACCTCGTCGCCACCGAGATCTTCTGCTTCGACGCCCCCGCGCTGCTCGAGGCCCTGCAGACCCTGCCGGAGCAGGTCGGCGAGCTGCAGGACTGGGGCGACGACCTCATCCCCCACTTCGTCGAGCACCACCGCACCGTCGAGCACCGCCTCGAGGGGTACTGGAGGGACATCGGCACCCTCGCCTCGTACTGGGCGGCGCACATGCACCTGCTCGACGGCGACGGCGTGACCCTCGACGATCCCGACTGGCCGATCTTCTCCGCCCAGCCTCAGCTGCTGCCCGCCCGCGTCCGGGACGGCGCCGCGGTGAGCACCTCCCTGCTCGCCCAGGGCAGCGACGTGGCCGGCAGCGTGACCCGCAGCGTGATCAGTCCCGGCGCGGTCGTCGAGGCCGGTGCCGAGCTGGTGGAGTGCGTCGTCCTCGACGGTGCGCACGTGGGTGCCCGAGCCCGTCTGCGCGGCTGTCTCGTGCAGGACGACGCGCAGGTCCCGCCCGGGGCCCGTCTCGGCGCCGACGACGTCGTCACGCTCGTCGGCGTCGACGGGACGGTCGCGGAGACGACGGCGCGGGAGTGAGGCCGGCCGGAGGCGGCAGCCGTGCGGACCCGACCGGACACGCAGAAGGCCCCTCCCGGAGGAGGGGCCCTCGTGGTCACTGGTGGAGACTAGGGGGGTCGAACCCCTGACCTGAAGCTTGCAAAGCTACCGCTCTACCAACTGAGCTAAGTCCCCGTGGGTGGTGCCGATCGTACTCGCTGCGGCACCGGTGCGGATCAGGAGTGCTGCGCCTGCTTCCGCGCCGCCATGTCCTGCTCGACGGAGACGCGCTCCGCCTCGTTCCACAGATCGTTGCGGATCCGGTCGGACTCGACCTTCCGCCAGGTGAGGATCCCGGCGACGGCCGTGGTGAGCACGACAGCGGTGGTCGCGATGAACTTCTTCATGAGTTCCTCCGATCCTCGAAGTGGGCCTAGCTGGACTTGAACCAGCGACCTCTGTCTTATCAGGACAGCGCTCTAACCGACTGAGCTATAGGCCCGTGCTGGGCGATCACCGGGACTGCCCGGGGACGACCGCCGACGCACAACGCTACCTCGACCCTGCCCGCCGAGTCCAACCGGCACGGGCAGTTGTTCGCGAGGTCACACCATCGCCGAGGGCGCCTGACCCGCACCTCGTCCCGGTCCCAATCCGCCGGGTCGTCGGCTCCGAACAGCCTGTGTGACCCCCCTCCCGGGAGTCCCGCCCTCGGTCCTCCGAGTGCGACAGGCATGATGAAGGAGACCGTCATGAAGACTCGGAAGATGCTCCCCCGCCTCGGGGCCCTCGCGGCGACCGTCGCTCTGATGAGCGCCTGCTCCGGCGGGATGAGCGATGACTCGTCGCCGGCCGCGGACGAGCAGCCCGCCGCCGGCCAGGAGGAGACCACGGACGGCGGCATGGCCTCCGACGGCGGTGGCGACATGAGCGGCGACCCCGCGGCGGATCTCGTCGGCGCGGGCTGCGCGGACTATGCCGCGATGGCCCCCGACGGCGACGGATCCGTCGAGGGCATGGCTCAGGACCCGGTCAGCGTCGCGGCCTCGAACAACCCGATGCTCACCACCCTGACCTCCGCCATCTCCGGTGAGCTGAACCCTGACGTGAACCTCGCCGACACCCTCGACGGGGACGAGTTCACCGTGTTCGCGCCGGTGGACGACGCCTTCGCGGCGATCCCCGAGGAGGACCTGAACGCCCTGGCCGAGGATCCCGACGCACTGAGCGGCGTGCTGACCTATCACGTCGTGCCCGGCCAGCTCTCGCCCGACGAGATCGCCGGCACCCACACCACGGTGCAGGGTGAGGACGTCGAGGTCACCGGCGAGGGCGATGAGCTGATGGTCGACGGCGCGACCGTGGTCTGCGGCGGCGTGAAGACCCAGAACGCGACGGTCTATATGATCGATACCGTTCTGATGCCTCCGACGATGGCGGAGCAGGGCTGAGCGGAGCAGACTGCACTGTCGGCCCGAGCGGGCGACGGGCGCACCGCCCGTGCTCGCCCGCTCGGGCACCCTCACCGAAGGAGCCGCATGACTCCCGAGCCCTCCCCGGCGGAGCAGGAAGAACCATCTCCCGACGATGCCGCTCCGCGAGCGCTGCCGGGAGAGGAGACCGGGGTGGATCTCTCCGCCGACCTCCTTCACCGCGCGGCACTCGGCGATGAGGACGCCTTCTCCCGTCTCTACGACGAGACCGCGCCGCAGTTGTTCGCGCTGATCAGGCGCGTGGTGCGGGATGTGGCGATGAGCGAGGAGGTGCTGCAGGAGGTGTACGTGGAGGTGTGGCGTCAGGCCACCCGCTTCGACGCCCGACGCGGCTCGGCGCGCAGCTGGCTGTGCACGATCGCCCACCGTCGCGCGGTGGACACGGTCCGCTCGAGCGAGGCGGCGCGGCGCAGGGATTCCGAGGACGGACTGCTCACTCTGGAGCAGCAGGTGGTCGATGTGCAGGAGGAGGGGATCATGAGAGTCGAGAGCGGTCGCGTGCGACAGGCGATGAGGACGCTGACCTCGGCGCAGTCCGAGGCGATCCGCCTCGCCTACTTCGGCGGCTACAGCCATCGCGAGGTCGCCGCGCTGCTCGACATCCCGGTCGGGACGGCGAAGACTCGCATCCGCGACGGGATGATCGTGCTGCGTGACAGGCTGGGGGTGACCTCGTGAACGAGCAGAAGCACACCATGACCGGCGCCTGGGCGCTGGACGCCCTGGGCGCCGCCGAGCGCGAGGAGATGCGGCGCTTTCTCGCCGAGGATCCTGAGGCCGCGGCCGAGGCCCGCGCCTTCGAGGAGACCGCCGGGGAGCTCGCCGCGAGCCTGCCCCCGCTCGCTCCCCGGCCGCAGCTGAAAGCCGCGGTGATGGCGCGCATCGCCACCACCCGGCAGCTCTCCCCTCTGCCCGAGGAGGACGAGCCGGGTTTTCCTCGCCAGGAACCGGCGAAGACCGAGGGCGCTGCCCCGGTGGCCGTCTCGACGACCTCCCCGGAGCCCACCGAGCACGTGGAACCGACACCGCCCGACGCACCCTCGGCCGCCGAGGATCCGGCGGAGGGCTCGGATTCGGCGGGGAAGCTCATTCCCCTCGACCGTTATCGCGCGAGTGTGCGCCGCAGCCGCTGGACGACCGTCGCCGCCGGCGCGCTGCTGCTGACGACGATCGCGGGCGTCGGCCTGTGGAACGGCGAGCGCGCGGCGCAGGAGGACATGGAGGCGACCCTCGCCGCGATGGAGTCGGAGCAGGCCGAGGCGCAGGAGGAGCGGGAGATGCTCTCGAGCATCCTCGCCGCCGACGATTCCACCCAGGTGGCGGTCCCGATCGCCGACGGCGGGTCGCTCGCACTGATGTACTCCCGCGAGCAGCAGGCGATGATCGTCCAGCCCGACGGTCTCGAGGCGCTCCCCGCCGACCGGACCTACCAGCTGTGGATGATCGAGGGCGACGACGACATCACCAGTGCCGGTCTGCTCGAGGACCCGGCGGCCGCGGTGATGCGTCCGGGTGCGATCCCGGAGGGCGTCGTGGTCGGCCTGACCATCGAGCCGGCAGGCGGCTCGGACCAGCCGACCATGGATCCGATCGGTTCCGAGGTGCTGACATGAGCACCCCGGCCCGGGACGGGGTGCCCGGGGGCGGTGAGGCCCCCGCCGGGCGCGTCTCGCGCCGGTGGACGGCCCTGGTCGGGGTGATCTCCGGGGTGGTCCTGCTGGCCGTCGCCGAGCTCGTCTCCCTGGCCTTCAGCTCCTCCTCCGCACCGTTCGTCGCCGTCGGCGGTGGGTTCGTCGACATCGTCCCGCCGGCGGTGAAGGACCTCGTGGTGGGCCTGTTCGGCACGTGGGACAAGGTCGTGCTGAACGCCTGCATGATCGCGGTGTACGTGCTGCTGACGGCGCTGATCGGCCGCCTCGCCGCACGTCGCCCGGTCCTGGGCGCCCTCGCCCTCGCCGCTCTCGGCGCCTTCGCGATGGCCGTCGTGCTCACCCGCGCCCAGAACACCGTGCTCGACGTGCTCCCCACGCTGCTCGGCACACTGGTCGCGGTGCCGACGCTGCTGCTCCTGCGCCGCACCGTCACCGCCCCCTCCACGCAGGAGGAGCCCGGCGCGGGCTGGAGGCGACGACGCGCCCTCCTCGGCGTCGGCGCGGTGGGGCTGCTCGCCGTGGTCGCGGCCGCCGGTGCGCGCGGGGTCAGCGCGGGGCGCGACCGGGCCCGCCAGCTCGCCCGCTTCGTCCTGCCCGAGCCGCGGACCGCCGCGGACCCGATCCCGCCGGATGCCCACATCGACCTCGAGGGCATGCCGCCCTTCGTCACCCCGAACGAGGACTTCTACCGCATCGACACCGCCCTCGCCGTGCCGCGGATCGACCCGGGGTCGTGGACGCTGCGGATCCACGGACTCGTCCGCGAAGAGGTCGAGATGAGCTTCGCGGAGCTGCTCGAGGAGCCGATGGTCGAGGCGCACGTGACCCTGACCTGCGTGTCCAATGCCGTCGGCGGGGATCTCGCCGGCAACGCGACCTGGCTCGGCGTCCCCGTGCGGACCCTGCTGGAGCGGGCCGGGGTGCAGGACGGGGCGGACATGGTCCTCTCCCGTTCGATCGACGGCTTCACCGCCTCCACACCGCTAGAGGCGCTCACCGACTCCCGCGATTCGCTGATCGCGGTGGGGATGAACGGTGAGACGCTGCCGGCCGAGCACGGCTATCCGGCGCGGATGGTGGTCCCCGGCCTGTACGGCTATGTCTCGGCCACCAAGTGGCTCACGGAGCTGAAGGTCACCCGCTTCGCCGACGACGCCGCGTACTGGACCGACCGCGGCTGGTCCGAGCGGGGCCCGATCAAGATCGCCTCCCGCGTCGACGTGCCCCGCTCCTTCGCGGACCTCGCTCCCGACGCCGAGGGCGCCGTGATGCTCGGCGGCACCGCCTGGGCGCAGCAGCGCGGCATCGCGGCGGTCGAGGTGCGGATCGACGACGGCGACTGGCGGGAGGCCGAGCTCGGCGCCGAGGTCTCCGCCGACACCTGGACGCAGTGGTCGCTGCGCTGGGACGACGCCGCACCCGGTGACCACACCGTCTCGGTCCGGGCCACCGACGGCGAGGGCGAGGTGCAGACGGAGGAGCGCGCCGACCCCGTCCCGAACGGTGCGAGCGGCTGGCACACCGTGCAGTTCACCGTGGCGTGAGGGTCAGGAGGCCGATGCGCCCTTGACCTCCTCGTAGGCTGCCAGCGCATCGCGCCGCGAGGCTCGCAGGTCCACGATCGGCGCCTCCCGCCGCTCGGTGCCGATCTCCGGCACCCAGCGACTCACGTAGCTCCCGTCGGGATCGAAGCGCTCCTGCTGCCGGACGGGGTTGAACACGCGGAAGTAGGGCGCGGCGTCGTCCCCGCTCCCCGCCACCCACTGCCAGTTGAACGGGTTCGAGGCCTCGTCGGCGTCGACCAGCGTGTCCCAGAACCACTCCTCCCCGTGCCGCCAGTGCTGCCGGAGATTCTTGGTGAGGAAGGAGCCCGTCACGAGCCGCACCCGGTTGTGCATCCACCCGGTCTCCCAGAGCTGACGCATCCCGGCGTCGACGAGATCGATGCCGGTGCGTCCCCGCTGCCAGGCGCGCAGATCCTCCGGGTCCTCCCGCCAGTCGAAGCGGTCGAACTGTCGACGGACGTTGCGGGTCGCCAGATCCGGCAGGTGGAACAGCCGGTGCCAGGCGAACTCCCGCCACAGCAGCTCCCTGCGGAAGGACTCCGGGCCCGCGCCTCGGCCGCACTCGACGCTCCGATGCCACACCTCGTGGGGCGAGACCTCCCCGAAGCGAAGATGCGGGGACAGACGGGTCGTCCCTGCCGTGGCGGGCCGTTCCCGGTCCTCCGCGTACGGGCCCAGCACCTCGTCGAGGTCCTCGAGGCGCTGCCTGGCGCCCTCCTCGCCCGGGGACCACGCCTCGCGCAGCCCGCCCGCCCAGTCCGGCGACGTCGGCAGCCAGCCGCGGCGGTCGAGCATCCGCTCGAAGTGCTCGGCGCGGAGCCAGGTGCGCATCTCGTGCCCGCCGGCGCGCACTCCGTCGGGCGGCCCGCTGAGGCTCGGCGGGAGTCCGTCGGCGGAGCGAGGCGAACCCGACTCCCCACAGGCCCGGGCGTAGGCGGAGTAGACCTTGTACGGGTCACCGGACTGCGTGGCGATCGTCCAGGGTTCGTGCAGCAGGTAGCCGTCGAAGCTCTCCGCCCGCAGGCCCTGCTCGCGCAGCGCACTCTTCAACCGAGCATCCACAGCCCTGCGAGGGGCGTGGTACCGGCGGTTCCACAGCACGGAGTCGGCACCGCTGTCGCGGACCAGCTGCGGGATCAGCTCCTCCGGGTCACCGCTGACGAGCACCAGCGGGATGCCCTGCGCGCGGAGCGCAGCGCCGAGGCGCGCCAGCGAGTGGTGCAGCCACCACAGGGTCGCCCCGCCCAGGTCCCGCACGTCCTCGATGCGCTCGTCGACGTGCACGGCGATGACGTCGCCGTCCTCCGCGGCGGCGGCGGTGAGCGCGGGATTGTCATGCAGGCGCAGGTCGTCGCGCACCCACCAGAGAGCGGTCATCGGAGGTGCTCCTGTCCTCGACGGATCACGGGTCGGCGGGGGCACCGCCACTCTGTAGCCTAGCTATCGAACTGGCGCTCGGGGCATCCGCCTTCCCAGGTCCCCGGACGGCCCGGGCTCGGGCGGAGCTCAGGACCTCGGCAGCCCGTCGGCGGCGACGAGCCCGTGCTCGAGGACGAGGTCGTGCACCAGGTCGGGCTGCTCGGCGAGCCGGCCGCAGACCTCCGCCGCGTCGCCGATCAGGCGCGTCTCGCCGGTGAGCCCCTGGAGCTCGTCGAACAGCTCCTGCTGCCGGTGCCGCAGCGGGATCGGCACCCCGTCGCGGGCCAGCACGCCCCACCGCGAGGCGTAGACGTCCACGTGGTCCGGCTCCTGCCCGGTGGCGAGGACGACCGGGCAGTCCGCGGCATCCAGCCGCAGCCGGTGGTAGTTCGGCTCGGTCGCGTCGACCACCGCCAGCTGCTCCTGGTCGAACCAGGTCGCGACCAGTTCCATCCGCTCCCCCTCGGCGCGGTACGGGGCGGCCGGCACGTAGCCGGGGGCGGCGACCCGGGGCACGTGCCCGACGGCGAGGTCACGCACGGTGCAGCGCACGAAGGGCGTGGTCACGGGCACGGAGCGCCGGGCGCGAGCGTACTTCCGGGCGATCGTCCGCGGGGTCTGGTTCGACCCGACGGCCAGGACGAGGGTCCGCTCGGCGAGCGGCGCGGCCCCCTCCGCGGCGAGGGCCTGCTCGATCGCCGCACGGTCCACGAGCGGCACCCCGAGCTCCTCGCTGGGGACCTCGACGCCGCCCGCCGGGTCGAGATCCACCACCCCGTCCGCGAGCAGCAGCGCGGACCGCACCGCAGGTCCCACCCAGGGATAGTCCTCCGGTGCGGCGGTCGGAGCGAGGACGGGTTCGGGGCGTGCGAGGTCGGAGGAGGTCGCGGAGGGCATCCTTCGACCATAGCGCGGGGCCGGCGGGCTCCCCGGGCCCTCGCGACGACGCTCACCCCGACGGCGACCCGCGCTGCCCGCGCCGGGATGCGTCGCCGCCGCGCCCCCCGGGCACAGGAGTCGCCGTCGGCACCCGGACGCTCTCCCGCGCCGACCACCCGCGGCCCCACAATGGCAGCCATGACGCGCCCCTCCCCGCTCCCCGACGGCTACGAGTTCTCCGCCGACCCCGGTCGGATCGACACCGGCCGCGTGCACTCCCTGCTGGCCGAGCACGCCTCCTGGGCCGCGGGCAGGACCCTCGAGGCGCAGCAGGCGAACATCGCCGCGTCCCGGAACTACGGCCTCTACAGCCGGGCCGACGGGGAGCAGGTCGCCTACGCCCGAGTCGTCACCGACGGCGTCACCTTCGCCTGGCTCGCCGACGTGATCGTGGATCCCGCGCACCGGGGACGACGACTGGGCGCCGCCCTGGTCGACCGCATCCTCGCGGACCTGGACCCGATGGGGCTGAAGCGGATCGTGCTGAAGGCGTCCGAGGCGGGCAGGCCGCTGTACGAGCGGGCCGGCTGGACGCCGCTCGAGGGCCCCGACGACTGGATGGAGCTGCGCTCCCGGTGACTGCGCGCCCGGTCACTGCACTCCCGGTGACGGGGCCTACGCTGGCTCCATGAGCGAGCAGCGCGCGACCGACGCCCTGGAGGCCCTGGGCCTGACCCACGAGATCACCTGGCACGGGAGGGTCGGCTCCCTCGCCGAGGCCGCCGCGGCCCGCGGCGTCGAGCCCCGCGACATCGTCAAGACGCTCGTGGTGCGTCGCGGCGAGGGCGACTTCCTCTTCGTGCTGGTGCCCGGGGATCGGGAGATCTCCTGGCCGAAGCTGCGCGCACTGCTGGGCGTGAACCGCCTGTCGATGCCGGACAAGGACGTCGCCAGGGAGGTCACCGGCTACGAGCGCGGCACGATCACGCCCTTCGGCGCAACGACGGCCTGGCCGGTGGTGGCCGACGCGTCCCTGGCCGGTGATCCCGAGCGACGCATCTCGATGGGAGCCGGCGCGCACGGCGTCGCCGCGACGGTCTCCTCCGAGGAGGCCCTCGCCCGTCTCGACGCCCGGATCGCCGACGTCACCGAGCTCCAGCAGCCCTGACCCCGGGCTGACGGAGAGGTTCTGCGCCCCTGACGACTCATGTCGGCCCCACATCGGTCCTGGGGCCGCAGAAGTTGCTCCCAAGGGGCCGCGCCGACCCGAGACGTGGCTTTGTGTCGGAATGAGGGCCCATTCCGCCACAAAGCCACGTCTCGCCGGCCGGCGAGACGGGACACGGGGAGGGACGACGACGTGGGCCCGCCGAGGGTGTGCGGCGGAGCCGGGGCGGGTCCAGGCGCACGCCGACGCCACGTCGCCGCCGGAATCGTCCCGGACACGACGACGCCGCCGGCCTCGGGGAGGCGCGGCGGCGTCGGTCAGGTCATCGGTCCCCGGCGGGCGGACGGGTCCGTGCCCGGCGCGCGGGCAGCACGTGAGCCGTCCCCGCCCGCCCCGGGTTTCACTCGTCGGTGAAGGTCATCTTCAGCCCGCCCAGCAGCGCGGCGACGAGGTTGTAGAGGAAGGCGCCCAGGGTGCCGAGCGCGGTGATGATCACGACGTTCACCACCGCGACGATGGTGCCGTAGCTGGTCATCTTCGAGAAGCTGAAGAACTCCATGAAGGGCAGCGGGGTGCCGCCGTTCAGGTCGCGGCCCAGCTGGTCGACCTTGCCCCACAGGCCGATCGCCTCGACGAGGTTCCACAGCAGCACGACCGCGATCACGGTCGCGATGCCGACGGCGATCGCGACGAGGAAGGACAGCTTCATCACCGAGAACGGGTCGAGGCGGGCCAGGGTCAGGCGCACCCGGCGGGGACCGCGGCGCTCCTTCTCCGACCCGCCTGCCGGTGCCGACTTCTTCGGGCTGCGACTCGCGCCGCGGGCCGCGGATCCCTTGCCGGAGCCGAGTCCCTGCTCCGACGGCGAGGAGGCGCTGTCGAAGGCCGGGAGCTTCGAGGTGGACTCGGCGGCGTCGGTCTTCCCGGTGCCGGTCCTGGAGTCACTGGTGCTCACGGGTCACTCCTCGTTCTGGTCTGCGTCGTCGGTCGAGGTCTCGGACTCGTCAGAGCCTAGAGCATCGCCCTGCCCGCCCTCGGTCGCGGAGGCGGCGGTGTCGGAGATCTCCACATCCTCCTCGCCTCCGGCCTCGTCGGCCGAGGCGGGGCTCGCCGCGCTGTCCGCGGACTCCGCACCGCCGTCGCCGGCGTCCTCGAGGACCGGCTTCTCGGCCTCGTCCTCGTCGAGCTCGCTCTCCGGACCGGTGGTGACCAGCAGGATCCGGTCGCCCTTGTCGGGCTTGGCGAAGGTGACTCCCATGGTGGTGCGGCCCTTCGGCGGCACCTCGGAGACCTTCGAGCGGACCACGCGGCCGCGCTCCATCACCACCAGCAGCTCGTCCGTCTCCTCGACGACGGCGGCACCGGCGAGGTGGCCGCGGTCGTCGGGCAGCTTCGCGACCCGGATGCCCAGGCCGCCGCGGCCCTGGAGGCGGTACTCGTCGACGCTGGTGCGCTTGGCGAAGCCGCCGTCGGTCACGGTGACCACGAAGGTGCCGGGGCGCACCACGTCCATCGCCAGCAGCTGGTCGTCATGGCGGAACTTCATGCCGGTGACGCCGCTGGTGGCGCGGCCGGTCGGGCGCAGCACGTCGTCCGCGGCGGGCATGCGCACGCTCTGGCCGTTGCGGGAGACGAGCAGCAGCTCGTCGTCGCCGTTCACCGCGCGGGCGGCGATCACGCGGTCGGGGCGGGTGCCGTCGATGCCGTCGATGTCGCGCAGGTTGATCGCGATGATGCCGCCGGTGCGGTTGGAGTCGAAGGCGGTCATCGCCGTCTTCTTGACCAGGCCCGACTCGGTGGCGAGCACGAGGTACTCGGCGTCCTCGTAGGAGTCGATCGCGAGGACGGAGGCGATGTGCTCGTCGGGCTGGAAGGCCATCAGGTTCGCGACGTGCTGGCCCTTCGCGTCCCGCGGCGCCTCCGGCAGCTCGTAGCCCTTGGCGCGGTAGACGCGGCCCTGGTTGGTGAAGAACAGCAGCCAGCGGTGGGTGGTCGTGGTGAAGAAGTGCTCGACCACGTCGTCCTCGCGCAGGGACGCGCCGCGCACGCCCTTGCCGCCGCGCTTCTGGGCCCGGTACTGGTCCTCGCGGGTGCGCTTGACGTAGCCGCCGCGGGTGATCGTGACGACCACGTCCTCCTCGGGGATGAGGTCCTCCATCGACATGTCGCCGTGGAAGGGGAGGATCTGGGTCCGACGGTCATCGCCGTACTTGTCGACCAGCTCGCCGAGCTCCTCGGAGACGATCTGCCGCTGGCGGGCGGGATCGGCGAGGATCGCGGTGTACTCCTCGATGAGGGCCTGGAGCCGGTCGTGCTCCTCGATGATCTTCTGGCGCTCCAGGGCGGCGAGGCGCCGCAGCTGCATCGCGAGGATGGCGTTGGCCTGGATCTCGTCGATCTCGAGCAGGTCGATCAGGCCCGTGCGGGCCTCGTCGACGTCCGGGGAGCGGCGGATCAGCGCGATGACCTCGTCCAGCGCGTCCAGCGCCTTGAGGTAGCCGCGGTAGATGTGGATCTGCTCCTCGGCCTTCCTCAGGCGGAACTTCGTGCGGCGCACGATGACGTCGATCTGGTGCTTCGTCCACTCGCGCACGAAGGAGTCGATCGAGAGGGTGCGGGGCACGCCGCCGGAGAGGGCGAGCATGTTCGCGGAGAAGTTCTCCTGCAGCTGGGTGTGCTTGTAGAGGTTGTTCAGCACCACCTTCGCCACGGCGTCGCGCTTGAGAGTGATGACCAGGCGCTGGCCGGTGCGGCCGGAGGTCTCGTCGGTGATGTCGGCGATGCCCTGGATCTTGCCGAGCTTGACCATCTCCGCGATCTTGCGGGCGAGGTTGTCGGGGTTGACCTGGTAGGGCAGCTCGGTCACGACGAGCGCCATGCGGCCGTTGATCTCCTCGGTGGAGACCACGGCGCGCTGGGTGATGGAGCCGCGGCCGGTGCGATAGGCGTCCTCGATCCCGTCGGTGCCGACGATCGTGGCGCCGGAGGGGAAGTCGGGGCCCTTGATGAACCTCAAGCACGCTTCGAGCAGCTCGGGCTTGGTCGCCTCGTGGTTCGTGAGCAGCCACTGGACGGCGCCGGCCACCTCGCGCAGGTTGTGCGGCGGAATGTTCGTGGCCATGCCGACGGCGATGCCGGCGGAGCCGTTGACCAGCAGGTTCGGGAAGCGGGCGGGGAGGACGGAGGGCTCGTCGACGGTGTTGTCGTAGTTGCCCTGCATGTCCACGGTGTCCTGCTCGATGTCGCGGACCAGCTCGAGGGCCAGCGGCGCCATCTTGCACTCGGTGTACCGGGGGGCGGCCGCGCCGTCGTCGCCGGCGGAGCCGAAGTTGCCCTGGCCCAGGATCAGCGGGTAGCGCATGTTCCAGGGCTGGACCAGGCGGACCATCGCGTCGTAGATCGCGGAGTCGCCGTGGGGGTGGTAGTTGCCCATGACCTCGCCGACGACCTTCGCGCACTTGGAGAAGGAGCGGTCGGGGCGGTAGCCGCCGTCGTACATGGCGTAGACGATGCGGCGGTGGACGGGCTTGAGGCCGTCGCGCACGTCCGGGAGGGCGCGCGAGACGATGACGCTCATCGCGTAGTCGAGATAGGAGCGCTGCATCTCCTGGTTGAGGTCGACCTGGGTGATGCGGTCGACCTCGTCCTCGTCGAGGGGGTCGACGAGCGTGACGGTGCGCGAGGCGGCCTCGTCGGCCGAGAGCTCACTGGAGCCCTCGGGCATCTCCTGACCTCCGATCCCGGCGCTCTCGGCGGGGGTCGGGGTCTCGGCCGACGACTGGTCGTCCTCGGGGCCGGTGGGGTCGTTCGGGGTGTCGCTCATGGCGGGGAGGGCCTTTCGGGTGGGGCCGGTGGGTCATGGGGGTCCCGGGGGCGCGCGAGAGGGGTCGGCGCCGCCCCGGGGCCCGCTCAGATGTCGAGGAAGCGGACGTCCTTGGCGTTCTCCTGGATGAAGCGGCGCCGGGACTCGACGTCGTCGCCCATCAGGACGGAGAAGATGGTGTCGGCGTCGGCGGCCTCGTCGACCGTGACCTGCTTGAGGGTGCGGGTGGCGGGGTCCATGGTGGTGGACTGCAGCTCCTTCCAGTCCATCTCGCCCAGACCCTTGTAGCGCTGGATGCCGTTGTCCTTGGGCATGCGGCGCCCGGCGGACTGGCCGGCGGTGAGGCGCTCGTCGCGCTCCTCGTCGCTGAAGACGTACTCGTGCGGAGCGTTGGACCACTTCAGGCGGTACAGCGGCGGCATCGCGATGAACACGTGGCCCAGCTCGATCAGCGGGCGCATGTAGCGGAACAGCAGCGTCAGCAGCAGGGTGCAGATGTGCTGGCCGTCGACGTCCGCGTCGGCCATCAGGATGATCTTGTGGTACCGCAGCTTGGTCGCGTCGAAGTCCTCGCCGATGCCGGTGCCGAAGGCGGTGATCAGCGAGCGGACCTCCTGGTTGTCCAGCGCCCGGTCCAGCCGCGCCTTCTCCACGTTCAGGATCTTTCCGCGGATGGGGAGGATCGCCTGGGTGCGCGGGTCGCGGCCCTGCACGGCGGAGCCGCCGGCGGAGTCGCCCTCGACGATGAAGATCTCGGACTCGGCGGGGTTGCGGGAGGAGCAGTCGCGCAGCTTGCCGGGCATGCCGCCGGTCTCCAGCGGGGACTTCCGACGGGTCGCGTCGCGGGCCTTGCGGGCCGCCTCGCGGGCCATCGCCGCGGCCTGGCCCTTCATGACGATCGCCTTGGCCTCGTTCGGGTGGGACTCGAACCAGTCGGTGAGCTGGTCGGTCATCACCTTGACCATGAAGGTGCGGGCGATGGTGTTGCCGAGCTTGGTCTTGGTCTGGCCCTCGAACTGCGGCTCGCCGAGCTTCACGGAGATCACCGCGGTGAGGCCCTCGCGGATGTCCTCGCCGGTGAGGTTGGCGTCCTTCTCCTTCAGCAGGCCCTGGGCGCGGCCGTAGCGGTTCACGATCGAGGTGAGCGAGGAGCGGAAGCCCTCCTCGTGGGTGCCGCCCTCGTGGGTGTTGATCGTGTTGGCGTAGGTGTGGACGGAGTCGGTGTAGGCGCCGGTCCACTGCATCGCGACCTCGACGGAGATCTTCGCGTCGGTGTCCTCGGACTCGAAGGAGATGATGTCGGGGTGGATCACCTCGGCGCGCTTGGCCGAGTTGATGAACTCGACGAAGTCCTGCAGGCCGCGCTCGTAGAGGTAGGAGACCGTGCGGGGGCCGCCGGAGGTCTCGCCCTGCTCGGCCTTCTCGGCCTCGAGCTCGACGTCGACCTCCTGGTCCTCCTCGGCCTCGTCGGCGCGCTCGTCGGTCAGCGTGATGCGCAGGCCCTTGTTGAGGAAGGCCATCTGCTGGAACCGCTTGCGCAGCGTCTCGAAGTCGTACTCGGTCGAGTCGAAGATCTCGCCGTCGGCCCAGAAGGTGATGGTGGTGCCGGTCTCGTCGGTCTCCTCGCCCTTCTCCAGCGGGGCCTCGGGGACGCCGCGGGAGTAGGCCTGCCGCCAGACGTGGCCCTGGCGGCGGATCTCGACCTCCATGCGGATGGAGAGGGCGTTGACCACGGAGGAGCCGACGCCGTGCAGGCCGCCGGAGACGGCGTAGCCGCCGCCGCCGAACTTGCCGCCGGCGTGCAGCACGGTGAGCACCAGCTCGACGGCGGGCTTGTTCTCGGTGGGGTGCATGTCCACGGGGATGCCGCGGGCGTGGTCGACGACGCGCACGCCGCCGTCGGCGAGGAGGGTGACCTCGATGGTGTCGCCGTGGCCGGCCATCGCCTCGTCCACGGAGTTGTCGACGATCTCCTGGACCATGTGGTGCAGGCCGCGCTCACCGGTGGAGCCGATGTACATGCCGGGGCGCTTGCGGACCGCCTCGAGGCCCTCGAGGACGGTGATGTCCGAGGCCTCGTAGTGCTCGGGCGCGCGGGCCGCCTTCTCCCCCGCGGTGGTCGGCGCCGGGGCCGACGTCGCCTCGGGGGCCGGTGCTGCGCCGTCCGCTCCCGGTGACGGGTCCGAGGTGCCCTCGGGCAGGTCCTGGTCGGGCATGGGGCGGTCGCTGTCGCTCACCTGATGTGGCTCCTCGCAGTCCGGTCGTCCCTCGGTCGGACGGACCGAGGGTGGTCCGGCGGCACCGTGCGGCGGTGTCCCTGCGGCCCGACGCGTGCGGGATCCGCAGGAGCTCCTCGCGCACGCGCGCGAGCGGCACCCGCAGGCCTCGGCGATCGGGCCGACGGCATCGAGGTGACCGGGCTGCTTCGACCCCGGTCGACGTCGGCCGAACCGCCGTCATCCTATCGGAGAACGGGTGCTGGGCCTAGTCGACGCCCCGTTCCTGTGGACGACGCGGCGTTGGATGCGTCCCAGACGCTCCGTGACGGCCTCTTCAACGCGCTCCGGGAGCCTCGGATGGGGTCGGGTACGCCCGAGGGGGTCCGGAGGCGGCACAGGCGCGCCTGGGATGTCCGCTCTCGGGCGTCCCGCACGGGGCTCAGCGGGCGACGTCCGGGAGCCCCGCGAGCACCTCGGCGGTGGCGAGCGCCGCCGCGGCCGCCTCGTGCCCCTTGTCCTCCACGGAGCCGGGCAGGCCGGCCCGATTCCGCGCCTGCTCGTCGGTGTCGCAGGTCAGGAGCCCGAAGCCGACGGGGACGCCGTGGTCGAGGGACACCCGGCTGAGCCCGTCGGTCGCCGCGGAGCAGACGTAGTCGAAGTGCGGGGTGCCGCCGCGGATCACGACGCCGAGGGCGATCACGGCCTCGTGGCTGCGGGCGAGGCGGTCCGCGACCACGGGCAGCTCGAAGGAGCCGGGCACGCGCACCAGGGTGGGATGGTCGATGCCGGCCTCGGCGCAGGCGCGCAGGGCGCCGGCGACCAGGCCGTCCATCACCTCCTCGTGCCAGGACGCGGCGACGATCGCGACGCGGGCGTCGGGACGGGCGGTGATCTGCGGGGTGGGGGCGCCGTGGCCGCTCATGAGGTTCCTCCGGGGGTCGTGATAGGGGTGGTGGTGGGATCGAGCGCGGGAAGCCCGGTCAGGTGGTGGCCCAGCCGGTCCCGCTTGGTGGTGAGATACGCGAGGTTCTCGGGGGTGGGGTGGGCCTCGAGGTCGAGGACCCGGTGCACGCGCGTGCCGCCGGCGCGCAGGGCGTCGGCCTTCTCGGGGTTGTGGGTGAGCAGGTCGATCGCGCCGACGCCGAGGTGCTCGAGGATCCGCGGGACCGCGGCGAAGCTGCGCTCGTCCACGGGCAGCCCGAGGTCGAGGTTCGCCTCGACGGTGTCGCGGCCCGCGTCCTGCAGGGCGTAGGCGCGCAGCTTCTGGACCAGGCCGATGCCGCGGCCCTCGTGCCCGCGCAGCAGCACCAGCACGCCGCGGCCGGCGGCGGAGATCCGGGCGAGGGACTCGTGCAGCTGGGGTCCGCAGTCGCAGCGCAGCGAGCCGATCACGTCGCCGGTCACGCACTCGGAGTGGACGCGGGTGAGCACGGGCTCCTCCCCGGTGACGTCCCCTGCCACCAGCACCAGGTGCTCCGCCGTGCCCTCCCGCACGGCGAGGGCGCGGAAGGCGCCGTGGGCCGAGGGCAGCGGCACCGCCTCGGTGAACTCGAGCAGGGCGGGGACCGGCCCGGCCGACGCGGCCGACGCCGGGGCGGCCGGGGCGGACGACGGCGCTGCCGGCGCGAGCGGTGCCGCCGCCTCCCCGATCTCCCGCCGGTGCGCGGCGAGGTCCTCGATGGAGATCATCGCCAGGCCGTGCTGGTCGGCGAAGGCGCGCAGCGCGGGCCCGCGCTGCATGGTGCCGTCGTCGTGGACGAGCTCGACGATCATCCCGACCGCGGGCAGACCTGCCATCCGTGCGAGGTCCACGGCGGCCTCGGTGTGGCCGCGCCGCTCGAGCACCCCGCCGGCCTTCGCCCGCAGCGGCAGCACGTGCCCGGGCCGGATCAGGTCGGTCGGGACGGAGCCGGGATCGGCGAGGACGGTGAGGGTGCGGGCGCGGTCGGCGGCGGAGATGCCGGTGGTGACCCCCTCCGCCGCATCGACCGTGATCGTGTACGCGGTGCGGAAGGGGTCCGCGTTGGCGGCGACCATCAGCGGCAGCTCGAGGGCGTCGGCCCGCTCGGCGCTCATCGGCGCGCACAGCAGCCCGCTCGAGTGCCGGACCGCGAAGGCGACCTGCTCGGGGGTGGCGGTCGCGGCGGCGAGGATCAGGTCGCCCTCGTTCTCGCGGTCCTCGTCGTCCACCACCACGACGGGCCGGCCGGCGGCGATCTCCGCGATCGCGGCGGGCACGGGATCCAGGCGCAGGCCGGTCATCGTCCCTGCTCCGTCCCGGTCACGGCCTCCGGGGCGCCCGCGGGCAGCAGACCGGCGGTGAGCTTCTCGACGTACTTCGCGAGCACGTCGACCTCGAGGTCCACGCCCTCGCCGACGGCGCGGGTGCCCAGCGTGGTGCGCTCGAGGGTCTCGGGGATCAGGCCGATGGTGACCTCGTCGCCGTCGATCGCGGCGACGGTGAGGCTGACCCCGTCCACGGCGAGGGAGCCCTTGGGCACCACGTAGCGGGAGAGGCCGCCCGGCAGGCGCAGGCGCAGGAGGGTGGTGCCGGCCTGCTCGTCGCGGGAGAGGATCTCGCCGACGCCGTCGACGTGGCCCTGCACGATGTGCCCGTCCAGGCGGCCGTCGGCCCGCACGCAGCGCTCGAGGTTCACGCGGTCGCCGGGGCGGAGCGTGCCGAGAGTGGTCGCGGCGAGGGTGGTGGCGATGACGTCGGCGCTCCACGTCTCGCCGACGACGGCGGTGACGGTGAGGCAGCAGCCGTTCACGGCGATCGAGTCGCCGAGCGCGATGCCCTCGAGCACGCGCGGGGAGCGGATCCGCAGGGCGGCGGGGTCGGCGCCGAGGTCGAGCGCCTCGACGGTGCCGAGCTCCTCGATGATTCCGGTGAACATGGTGGTGTCCTTCCTGGTCAGGCCGGGGTGGGGGTGGTGCGGGGACGGAGGGTGAGGCGGAGGTCCCTCGCGCCGCCCGGCGTGGGCAGCGGGGCGACGTCGACCAGTTCGAGGTCGAGCCGCTGGGCGAGGGTGGTGATCCCGAGGTCGGCGACGCCGGGGCGGCCGGCGCCGAGCAGGGTGGGGGCGAGGTGCACGATCAGCTCGTCGACGAGCCCGGCGCGGAGGAAGGCGGCGGCGAGGGTGGGCCCGCCCTCGAGCAGCACGTGCCGGATCCCGCGGTCGAAGAGCGTCGCGAGCGCGGCCGACGGGTCGCGGGTGGGCAGGTGCAGCGCCTCCCCGGCGCCGTCGACGGCGGGCAGGTCCGGCGCTTCGGAGGTGCCCATCACGACGCGCAGCGGCTGGCGGGGGTGGAGGGTCCCGTCCGGCCGTCGGGCCGTCAGCGTGGGGCGGTCGCTGCGGGCGGTGCCGGTGCCGACGAGGACGGCGTCGCAGGTGGTGCGCAGCCGGTGGACCTCCTCGCGGGCGGCGGGGCCGGTGATCCACCGGCTGGTGCCGTCGTCGGCGGCGGCGCGCCCGTCGAGGGTGAGCGCGGTCTTCGCCGTGACCAGGGGCCGGGCATGGGCGAGGCCGTGCTCCCAGCCTCGGTTCAGGGCCGCGGCGGTGGCGGCGAGCTCGGCGGGGACCTCGCCGACGACCTCGACCCCGGCCGCGCGCAGGCGGTCGATGCCGCCTGCGGCCTGCGGGTTCGGGTCGCGCCGGGCGACGACGACACGGGCGATCCCGGCCTCGAGCAGCGCCTGGGTGCAGGGGCC
This sequence comes from Brachybacterium sp. SW0106-09, assembly GCF_001293905.1. Classification (NCBI taxonomy): domain Bacteria; kingdom Bacillati; phylum Actinomycetota; class Actinomycetes; order Micrococcales; family Dermabacteraceae; genus Brachybacterium; species Brachybacterium sp. SW0106-09. Next base: position 637 of record NZ_BCAK01000060.1, on the reverse strand, counting down.
GGTGCGACCGGTGTGGTCGCAGGGCTCGAGGGTGACGACGGCCGTCGCGCCGCGCAGGGCCGCGGGGGCTCCCGGCAGCTCCCGGGCACGGGCGAGGGCGTCGGCCTCGGCGTGGGCGGTGCCGGCCCCGCGGTGATGGCCCCCGGCGAGGATCGTCCCGTCGGCGGCGAGGAGAACGCAGCCGACGCGGGGGTTCGGGCCGAGCGGCACGGCGGGGTCCGCGGCGATCTCGAGCGCGCGGCGCAGCGCGGCGGTCTCCGCGGGGGTGATCCCTGCGCGGTCGCTCCGCGGGGCGTCCTGCGTGGTGCCGGGGTCCATGGCCTCTCCTCCGTCCGCTGCTCGCGGTCCCGGACGGAGAGGAAGTAAGGGGACGACGTCACCGGGGGCGCCGGCCGGGCCCAGAGGGTCGGCAGGTACGCCAGGCGACATCGACCGCGTGCGCTTCCCATCCGGACTCTCACCGTCGGTCCAGGAGTTCCACCTGGTCAGCCTTGGGCCATGGGCCCTCGGGTCGCGGACTGTCACCGCCGGCTCGGAATTTCACCGACCCCAGTGCACGCGAGCATCATCAGCTCGTCGAGAGCCCACCGTAGCAGGGTCGGCCGGGAGGATGACGGCGGATGAACGCCGGATCAGG
>NZ_BCAK01000059.1:0-39136 GCF_001293905.1 Brachybacterium sp. SW0106-09 | reverse complement strand
GGTCAGGAAGCCGAGTCGGCGGCGGGGGCGGTTGTTGATCTCCTCCGCGATGGTGGTGAGGTAGGGCTGGTGATCGGGGATCTCGGTGCCCTTGGGGAGGTACTCGCGGTAGAGCCGGTTGGTGTTCTCGTTGCTGGGTCGTTGCCAGGGCGAGTGGGGGTCGGCGAAGTAGACCGGCATCTGCGTGGCCAGGGAGACCTTCACGTGCTGCGCCGTCTCGCTGCCCTGGTCCCAGGCCAGCGACGCCTTCATCATCTCGGGCAGGGCGTTGAAGTACTCGATGACCGCGTCCGCGGTCGGTTCGGCGTGTTTGGAGGGCAGGGCCAGCAGCCCGGTGAACCCGCTCATCCGCTCCACCAGCGTCGCTGCGCACGAGGTGCCGTTCTTCCCGATGATCAGGTCGCCCTCCCAGTGCCCTGGCACGCGCCGCTCGGCGGCGTCCTCGCCCCGCTCCGCGATCGGGACCATGCCCACGATCGGGCCGCCCCTCGTCCGGCCTGTCGTGCGGGGTCGGCGCTTGGTCCGCTTGGACTGCAAGAAGATGCCCCGCCGGGCGAGCTCGCCCTTGGGGAGCGCGTAGATGTACTGGTAGATCGCTTCGCCGGAGACGGTCTGGCCGCGTGCGTCGGGAGAGTTCGCCATGCGTTCAACGGTCGGGTCTGCGGCCTCCAGGCGCAAGCGGCCCGCGATCTCGTTCGGCGTCCAGGACGCGGCGAGGTCCGCGTCCACCCTGGCCTGCAGCACCGGGTCCTTGGCAACCTTCCGCTGCTGCGGACGGGCCCGGCGACGCTGCGCTCTCACGTCCGCGGTCACGGCCTGGTAGCCGCGGGTCTTCGTCGAGTTCCGGTGGAGTTCCCTGGAGATCACCGAGGGACATCGCCCCAGGTGACGAGCGATCCTCCGCACGGACCAGCCCGCTTTCGACGCTGTCGAGATCTCCGATCTGTCACTGAACGTCAGCCCCACTCGCGCCACCCGTGCACCTCACCGATCAGACCCCCGCCGACCGGGAGTGTTGCCTCGACGCTATGACACCGCCTAGCAAGTCCACACCGTCAGCTGGATGACTGCAAAGGTCAGCAATCCCATCGCGTCGCTGCCAGGAAGAACGCCAGGTAGGGAGTCCATGACTCGCTTCGAGTACTAGTTTCCGTCAACGGGTCTGGGCAGAATAGCTAGATAGTTTGGACTCTCCAGCGTCACCCACGGGGTGTCGTTCTTCGTCTCTCCGAAGATTCCTTCCACGATGAAGTCGAATGAGTTTCTGCCGCCTTGAGCGAGATCGGCGAACGTCTCTACGTGCGCTCGATCGAGGACTTCCTCAATGTGTACCTCCGGAATCCGCACGGCAGGGAGGTTCTCATCCCAGAGTCCACTGTTGATCCACCCATGTGGCGCCCGGGCGATCGGCCCCCAGATGATGCGTCGGTGATTGGAATGGACGTAGTCGGAGATGTGGGTGCAGGCCTGACGAACGGTGCTCTGGGTGCCGTCCGACAAGGTCAACGGCATAGTCGACGTTCTAAATGTTGGATCGTCTCGCAGGCGACGCAGGAGCGGGCGGAGACCGATCGAACTAGCGTGCGTGTGGCGGTTCCCTCTCCGAGGATCATGCCTACGGCCCTGCTGCATGGCCGTGCCTTGATCGGAATCAATGATCGCGGTCCTGGTGATGCTGGCGCTATCGAGTCGGAGCACGAGCTCGGTGACGTCGTTCCAGATCGCTTCGTCCTCCCTCTTTTCGGCCTCGAGGACGGTGCGCTTCGTTTCCGGGGACTTCTCTGCGCAGGTCGCGACATGGTCGTTGGAGTAGAAAAGCGCTGGCCTGCCATCGACGCTCTGGGAGCGGAAGTGGACCGCTGCTGCGCACGTACGGTCGGGGCAGGACAGGCGTCCGCGATAGCTTGCCCGCTCTTCAGGACTGAACCGCGCGAGCGTGGCGGCGCTGATCTCAGATTGGCCGTCTACACGGGCTGTCTGCATCGGAGCTCCTCGGTCAGGGATTGTGCGTGTCAGGGGTGGGCGGAAGGATCACGTAGGCGTTTCGGATCCACGCTCGCATCTCAGAAGCGAGGGAATCTTTGAGGGCCTCTCGGAACGGGCCGTTGAGGAGGGGCCAGATACAGTGCTTGACGACCGCCGGGTGCCGGTCCGGATCGGGGCAGATGATCGCGCCTATCAAACGGACATACTTCATGGCCGCCTCCTCACCGATCGACTTGATCGTTGCGACAACGGCCTTGAGTGCTTTCTTGATGAGTGTGCCCATCCAGTCGTACTTATCGATCTCGAAGGCTCGGGCCACGCTCGTGCGCTGCCGGTAGATGTCCGTGACCGCGGCCGTGTCGGTTCGCGAGTCGGACGTGGCCTCGCGTAGGAGCTGCATGGTGCGATCCGTGAGAACGTCGATAGATTCCTTCGCGGCGTCGCCGACCTCGTCGTAAGCGCGACAGATGGCTGCGATCACGACGCACCAGAGGTGCCGACTTTTCTTGCTACTCGGGCCTCCGTTGGAGAGGCGCTTCTCGAACTCGTCGGCGATGTCGTCTGAGATCTCTTTCGCGAGTAGTTCTACGGCATCGATTTCCCCCTCGTCCTTCACCTGGTCGATGAGGGTGGAAACCAGTTCCGTGATGATGCCGGTAAGCGCGGGCCGACGTTCTGCGGCGGTGTTGGTGACCGTGCTCTGCTTGGCCGCAGGCGAAGCGTGCTGCCACCGTCGAGGCTCAGTCCATTGCTTCGCCTTCTCGCGGGTAGCTTCAGATGTCGTACGGAGGCCTGCGATGAGGACGCCGCCATGACGGGCGCCGCCGCAGGGGCACTTGCAGGTGTAGCTGGTGGCGGTCTCGCAACTCGGGGGGTGGCTCATTGCTCTCACGGCTCCTTCGCTGTTGAGCGAGATGATACCCAGGCCAGATCCAGCATTCCGACCGCTTACCGCTCATGCGCGCTACTGCGCACCCGCCAGGTTCGCCGGACGAGTGCTCAACTGGGACGTGTTGCTAAATCCATTGCAGAGCGGCGGAGAGGCAGATCCCTGCCGCGTATGACCGGGCGGTCTTGTCGTAGCGGGAAGCGAGTCCGCGCCACTGCTTCACGAAGTTGAAGCACCGCTCGACGACGTTGCGGCCCTTGTAGCGCTCCCGTTGGTCATCGCCGAAGTCGATCGGACGGCCCGGCCGCTTGCGACGGTGCGCGATCTGGTCGTCGCGTTCGGGGATCGTGGCCTTGACGCCGCGCTCGCGCAGCCAGGCCCGGTTCTTCTTCGACGGGTAGCCCTTGTCCGCGAGCACCCGGTCCGGTCTCGTGCGCGCGGGCCCTCGGCCGGGGATGTGGATCTCGTCGAGTACGCAGGTGAACATGCTCGTGTCTGCGACCTGCCCGCCAGTGAGGACGAACGCCAGCGCCCGGGCCTTCCCGTCGCAGACGAGATGGATCTTCGTCGTCAAACCACCCCGTGACCGGCCGATCGCGTGGTCAGGAGGCTCTGACCCGGACTTCTTGTAGTTCGACGGATCCCCCTGTGACCCGGGGCAAGGTCGCGCCATGCTGATGGACACGCGCGATCGAGGAATCCACCGACACGACCCAGTCGATCTCGCCAGCGAGCGACGCCCGCTTCTGCACGTGGGTGAGCAGGTCCTCCCAGACGCCGTCGCTCGCCCACCGGCGGAAGTTCTTGTAGATCGTGTTCCAGCTCCCGAACCGATCGGGGAGGTCTCGCCCCGCCGATCCCGTGCGGAACCGCCACGCGGTCGCCTCGACCACTGTGCGCCGATCCACCGGAGGACGGCCCCGTGTCCTCGCCGGCGGGAACACGTCCCGGATCAGATCCCAGACCTCGTCCGTGATGACATCTCGCGACACGACTCAAGAATCACCCGAAGGCTCCACACCCACATTTAGCAACACGGCCTAGTTGAGGAGCGCCTCGACGATGGCGCAGCGGAGGAATAGGCGCGCGGGGGTAGAAGACCTCTGGCGGAAGGCTGACGGCACCCCATCCGCGCGTGACGGTCGCGGGATGCGGTGGCGGGCACGCTACGTCGACGCTCAGGCGCGAGAGCACACTAAGGCGTTCGCCCGGAAGGTCGACGCCCAGCAATGGGTAGACGGGGTGACGACCTCTGTCGGCACCGGAACGTACGTGGACCCGAAGCGGTCCGCTGTCACCGTCGCGACGATCGCTGAAGCGTGGATGGAGACGCCTTCCTGGGCTGAATCGACCCGCGCCCGGAACCGTTCGATCCTCGAGTCTCACGTGCTGCCGCGCTGGGGAGCGGTGCGGCTCGTCGACGTGCAGCACGAGGACGTGCAGGCGTGGGTGAATGGCCTCCGAAAGGCGGGCATGGCCGGCGGGACGGTCAGGAAGACCCACGGGGCACTGAACGGCGTTCTGAAGCTCGCACTGAAGGGGAAGCGGCTCGCGCTGAACCCGCGGCCGAGGTCGAGTTGCCTCGACAGGCGATGAAGCGCCGCCGCTACCTCTCCGGCCTCGAGGTAGAGGGGCTGCTCGAGGCAGCCGGCGAGCGCGCACCCATCATCCACGTCCTCGCGTTCTGCGGGCTCCGATTCGGGGAGCTCGCGGCCCTGCGGGTCGGGCGGGTCGACCTCGGGCGTCGACGCTTCCGGATCGAGGAGTCCGTGACCGAGGTGAACGGAAAGCTGGTGTGGTCGGACCCGAAGGACCATCAGCGGCGCACGGTGCCGTTCCCGGAGTTCCTCGACGGTGTGCTCGCGGAGGCGGTAGCTGACAGGGGGCGGGATGCTCTGCTGTTCCCTGCCCCGGGTGGTGGGGCGCTCCGTGTGCGGAACGTCCGCCGGGACTGGTTCGACGCCGCTGCGGTGCGAGCAGGGCTGAGCGGGCTCACGCCCCACGAACTTCGCCACACCGCCGCGTCCCTGGCGGTGTCTGCGGGCGCGTCGGTCCTTGCCCTTCAGCGGATGCTCGGCCATGACAAGCCGTCGACGACTCTGGACGTGTACTCGGACCTGTTCGATGAGGATCTTGACACGGTTGCTGATCGGCTCGCTGCCAGGCGTGCCGACGCGGCCGCTGACTATCTGCGGAGGTCGGGGGAGCTGCGGGAGGGCCGGCGGCGGACGGCTGCGGTGCTGGCTGCGTACCGGGACCAGCTGGAATATGCTGCGTACCCGCTGCGTACCGGAGGGGATGGATCGACAAGCGGCGATCACTCAGCGGCGGCCTGACCTGCACTTACGATGGTGCCCCCGGCAGGATTCGAACCTGCGACACCCGCTTTAGGAGAGCGGTGCTCTATCCCCTGAGCTACGGAGGCGCTCCGGTCCGGTCGGGGGATGAATCCCCATGACCGAAGGCCTGGGCCATCGTAGCCTCCCATGGCAGGATCGCTCCATGTCGACCGCATCGCACGAGACCGCCGCCACCGTCGCCGCCGTGATCCTGGCCGGGGGAGCGGCCTCGCGCCTGGGCGGCACCGACAAGACCCGCCTGCCCATCGCGGGCGCGAGCGTGCTCGAGCGTGTGCTGCGGGCCGCCCCCGTCGGCCGCCGCATCGTCGTGGGCCCGAGCGGGGCCGACGGCGGCGACCTCGCCGCCCGCCACGGCGCCCGCTTCGTGCTCGAGGACCCGCCGCGCTCCGGGCCGCTGGCCGCGCTCGCCCGCGGCGTCGCCGAGATCTCCGAGGCGCCCGACGAGGCGACCGTGCTGGTCCTCGGCGGGGACATGCCGCTGCTGCGCCCCGAGACGCTCCGCGCCCTCGCCGCCCGCAGCGCCGAGACCGGCCGCGTCGTCGCCCTCGAGTCGAAGGACGGGCATGTGCAGTTCCTCGGTGCCGCCTGGCCGCTCGGCCGGATCCGCGCCGCGCTCTCCGAGATCGAGCACGACGGCGGCGGCTGGGCGGACCTCAGCCTGCGCCGCCTCTACGGCACCCTCGGCGAGGGCGAGCTCGTGAGCCTGCCCGTCACCGGCTCCGAGGCCGCCGACATCGACACCCCCGATGCCCTGGACCAGGTGCGCCGCGCCGCCGGCCCCCGCATCGCCCTCGCCCAGATCGAGGTGCCCACCGATTATGAGTCGATGGTCGCCGTGGTCCGTGGCGCCGTCGCCGAGGCCGCCCAGGAGGGCGCCCACCTCGTGCTCCTGCCCGAGGCGACCCTCACCCCCTTCGGCGCCGACCTGCGCGCCGCCGCCGAGACCCACCACGAGGACTTCGCCCGTCTGCTCCAGGAGCTCGCCGATGAGCACTCCCTCGTCGTGGTCGCCGGCTCCTTCAGCCCCGCGGACGACGGCCGCGTCCACAACACCGTCCTCGTTCGCGGCCCCGGCGGCACCCCCTCGCTCGAGTACCGCAAGATCCACCTCTTCGACGCCTTCGACGCCGACGAGTCCGCCACCGTCGCCCCCGGGCAGGAGCTGGTCACCTTCGACCTCGCCGGCACCCGCTTCGGCCTCGCCACCTGCTACGACATGCGCTTCCCGGAACAGTTCACGGCGCTCGCCCGCCGCGGCGCGCACGCGATCCTGCTGCCGACGGCCTGGGCCGAGGGTCCCGGCAAGCGCGAGCAGCTCCAGCTGCTGCTGCGCGCGCGGGCGCTGGACTCGACCTCGGTGATCCTCGCCGCCGACCAGTCCCCGCCCGCCGGCTACGCGGGCAGGGCCCCGCGCGGCATCGGCCGCTCCGCCGCCGTCGGCCCGCTGGGCCGGATCCGCCAGGAGCTCGGGCTCGAACCCGGACTGCTGATGGTCGACCTGGACCTCGCCGAGGTCGAGACGGCGCGCGCGACCCTGCCCGTGCTGCGCCACGCGGTGCCGCTGCCCGAGCGCTGAGCCCGCGGCGAGCACGACCGGGGCACGGCACCGCCGGGCGTCCGGTGCGGCGGGCCCGCCTGTCGGCGTGACGTGGGGAACAGGCCCGCCCCGACCCTCTCGCGTACCCTGCCGGGGTGAACACCCTGCTCAGCCGCCATGCCTCCGTTCGCCCCGCCGCCCTCGCAGCGCTCTTCGCCGCCCTGCTCGCCGCGCTCCTCGCGCTCGGCGCGCCCGCGCAGGCGCATGACACGCTGCTCGAGTCGGATCCGGCCGACGGCGCGACGCTGGAGACCTCGCCCGAGGCGATCACCCTCACCTTCTCGGCCGACATCCTCGACGTGAGCCCGCTGGTGCGGATCACCGACGAGAACGGCGAGCAGCTGGCCGAGATCACTCCGAGCATCGACGGACCCGTCGCCACCGCGACCCTCGAGGAGCCGCTGCCCGCGGGGACCAGCACCGTCCAGTGGCGCGTCGTCTCCAGCGACGGCCACCCCATCGAGGGCACCTTCGAGGTGACCGTCGAGCAGGACGCCGCCGCGGAGGAGACCACCGAGGCGCCCGCCGAGGAGAGCGCCCCCGCCGAGACCACCGCCCCCGCGGAGGAGGGCGAGCAGGCCACGGCCGAGGCCGCCGAGGAGGAGAGCGGCTCCTCCATGACCCCGCTGCTCATCGTGTTCGGCGTCGTCGTGGTCGGCGCGGTCGTCGCGGTGCTGCTGATCATGCGCCGCCGCGACTGACACCCGCCCGCTCGACCGCGCGGTTCTGCGCGCTCGGCCCCACACCGCCGGCCCACCGGCCCCGCGCCCCGGCCCGTCGGCCGTGGACCGGCCCCGGACACGGAAGAACCCCCGAGGCATGCCTCGGGGGTTCTTCGCTGCTCAGGGGGGCGGGGACTCAGTTGTCCTTGTTGTCGTCCCCGCCGAGTCCGAGTCGGTCGCGGGCGGCGTCCGCGCCCTTGTCGACGTGACCGTCGACGTTGTCCGGAGCGCGATCCTTGACCTGCTCGGTCGCACCGTCGAGGCCCTTCTCGACCTTGTCCGGGTTGTCGTTGGCGAAGCCCTTGGCCTTGTTCAGCGCGTCATCGAAGCCCATGATCATGTCCTTTCGCTCGCGGAACCACCCCGTGACCGGGGCGACATCGCCAACCTACGACGCCCCGCCGCCGTGCCTCAAACGTGACCCGACGATCCGACGGGATCTGGTCGATTCTGCGCGCGACAGGCGCTATCGGGCGCAAAGCGCGCAATACTGTCTGCGTGAACATGCGTGAAACCGGGCCCCGCCCCTCCGCTTCGACCCCCTCGAGCCCGTCCCAGGCGCCGCATCGCGCCGCGAGGGGACGCAGCGCCCGCTGGGACCACGTGCTCTCGCTGCTGACCACCACCAAGCGCCTCAGCGTCGCCGAGGTCGCCGCCGACCTCGAGGTCAGCGAGTCCACGGTGCGACGCGACTTCATGGAGATGGAGCGGGCCCAGCTCGCCCGGCGCACCCACGGCGGGATCGTCGCGGTCGACGTCGCCTACTCCCTCGCCAGCGTCCCGCGCGCGGCCGACGAGGGCTCCGCCCAGCGCGAGCGGGTCGCGGACCGCGCCGCCTCCCTCGTCGAGCCCGGGCAGATCATCGGCTTCAACGGAGGGCGCACCACCACCTCCGCCGCCCGCCGGGCCGTCTCCCGCTCAGACCTCGACTCCCGCGACGGGACGCCGGGCCTGACCGTGGTCTGCGCGGCGCTGAACATCGCCACCGAGGCCGTGCTGCGCCCCTCCGTGCGCACCGTCGTGCTCGGCGGCGTCGCCGAGCCCTACTCCTTCGAGCTCACCGGCCCCCTCGCCACCGCCACCATGCGCGACCTGTGGCTGGACACGATGTTCGTCGGCACCGTCGGACTCGACCTCGGTGCGGGCCTGACCTGCAACTCCGACGCCGAGGCGGGCGTCACCCGGATCATGATCGGCCACTCCCGCCGCGTCGTCGGCCTCGCCACCGCCGACAAGATCGGCCACCGCGCGCTCGCCGGGATCTGCCCCGTCTCCGTGCTCACCGACCTGATCATCGCCGGCCCCGTCCCCGAGGACCTCCGCGCCCATCTGCAGGAGAGCTCGGTGCGCCTGCACGAGGTGTGAGCAGGTCGGGCGTCCCACGGCGGCACGCCTGCGCGGACGCCCGCCGGGCTCCCGGTAGCGTGGGCTCCCATGTGGAGTTTCCTGCGCGGGAAGAAGCGACCGGAGAGCACGGACCAGGAGGCGCCGTCGCGCGACGACGCCCTGTCGGCCCTCGCCCGGGAGCGTCGCGGCGAGCGGTCCGGGGACCAGCAGGAGGCCCCCGCGAGCCCCGACCCGGCACCTGCCGCCCCGCAGCTCGAGGAACCCCCGGCCGAGCCTGCGCGGACCGGCGGCTACGAGGTCGTGCTCGACCACCGCTTCGACGAGGTCGGAGCCGGGATCGCGCCCGAGCAGGACGAGGACGGCGTGCCCGTGGTCCGCCGCGAGCACCGACCGCTCAGCCGCGAGGACCGCGTCGCCGACGCCCTGGACCGCTGGGCCCAGCAGATCACCGGCGGCGTCACCGCCCCCTCCTTCCTCACCCAGATCCGTGCCGGCGGCACGGTCCTGGACCTCACCCACTCCCATCCCTCCGGCCTCGCGCAGCTCCTCGCCGGCCGCGGCCCCACGCGCCTGTCCTCCCTGGTCCGCGAGGTCGGGGCGCTCGCCGACGCCCGCGCCCACGCCCGCACCATCCGCGAGGTCGCCGAGCGGCACGCGGAGGAGGTGGGCCTGACCACCTGCCACCTCGGGATCGGCGAGGCGATCTGGTACCCCGAGGACGGCTCCGAGCCGATCCACGCCCCCGTGCTCGTGCGCCCCGTGACCCTGCGCCTGCGCGGCAACGCCCGCGAGGACGTCGACCTCGAGGTCGACGCGACCGCGGACCTCAACCCCGTCCTGCTGCGCGCCCTGCGCGAGGCCGGCGTCGCCGTCGACGCCCGCGCGCTGCTGGCCACGACCGACGGCGCGCACGGCTTCGACCCCAACCCCGTCCTGGACGCCTTCCGCTCCCTCGGCCAGCCGCTGACCGGCTTCCGCGTCCTGCACGCCCTCGTCGTCGGGAACATGATGGACGCCGCCGGCTCCGTCGCCGAGGACCTCGCCGAGGCGCGCGAGGACTGGGCCGCCTCGCCGCTGGTCGCCGCGCTCGCCGGCGACGAGACCGCCCGCACCGAGGTGCAGGACGCGGAGGGGACCGAGCTCCCCTCGGTGCCCGAGGACGAGCTGGTCGCCGCCGTCGACCCCGGCCACCGCGCCGTGCTCGAACGTGTCCTGGCCGGCGGGGACCTCGCCGTGCCCACCCCGCCCGGCACCACCAGCCTCGACCTCGTGGTCGACCTCGCCGAGGAGCTCAACGCCCGCGGCAGGAGCGTCCTGATCGTCTCCCAGCGCCGCCGCAACCTCTCACAGCTCGTCGAGATCGCCCGCCGCCGCGGCCTCGACGAGCTCGTCTTCGACCTCTCCCCGGACCCGTCCTTGCAGCGCAACGCCTCCGCCTCGCTGCTGCGCAGCCTGCGCCGCGCCGGCTCCCACGGACTCGGTCCGGACGACGCCGCCCCCGAGGAGCTCGGCGCCAGCCGCGACATCCTCGTCGGCCACGTCGAGGCGATGCACCGGATCCAGGAGCCGTGGGACGCCTCCGCCCACGACGCGATCTCCGCGCTCGCGGCGCTGACCCGCCTCCACCCCGCCCCCCGCACCTCCGTGCGCCTGCCCGGCTCCGTGGCCGCGCAGATGGTGGGGGAGGACCGCGACCGCTACACCGAAGCGCTGCGCGAGGCGGCCGAGGTGGGCGTTCTCTCCACCGGTCCCGAGCAGACCGCCTGGTACGGCGCGCCGATCAGCTCCGACACCCAGGCGTCGCGGGCCGAGGAGCTCGTGGACCAGCTCCGGGACGAGATCCTGCCGCAGCTGCGCCGCGCCGGTGCCCGCGCCGGCGGGGAGCTGGGCCTGCGCGAGCCCGCGACCCTCGTCCAGCTCGGAGAGCGCCTCGCCCTGCTGGACCGGGTGCAGGCGCTGCTGGGCACCTTCCAGTCCGCCGTGTTCGCCGCCCCGCTGCCCGATCTCGTCGCCGCCACCGCCGACAAGCGCTGGCGCGAGGAGCGCGGCGTGGAGATGGGCTTCGGCGCCCGTCGGCGGCTGAAGAAGGAGGCCGCCGCGCTGCAGCGCCCCGCCGCCCTGTCCCCGGACCTGCACCGCGACCTCGGCGAGGCCCGTGACGTGGTCGAGGAGTGGCGCCGCCACGCCGCCGAGGCGGAGGGGAGCCCCTCGCGGCCGTCCCTGCCCGAGGACCTCGAGCAGATCCACCGCATCGCCGCCCGCTCCCAGAAGGTGCTCGACGAGCTCGCCGTGCTCCTGGACGGCACCGGAGCCGGCGCCGACCTCGCCCGCACCGACCTCGACGAGCTCGAGCGCCGCGTCGAGGCCCTCGCCGCGGACCGCGCCGACCTCGAGACCCTCCCGCGGCGCACCGAGCTGCTGCGCCGACTCGGCTTCGACGGCCTCGGCGAGCTCGTCGAGGACCTCCGTGCCCGCCGCGTCCCGATCGACCAGGTCGGCGCCGAGCTGGAGCTGGCCTGGTGGCGCAGCGTCCTCGAGCTGATCGCCGGCGCCGAGCCGACGATCTCCCAGTACGACGGCACCTCCCTCTCCCAGGTCGCCGAGCGGTTCCGCCGCCTGGACTCCGCCTATCTCGCCGACGCCTCCGCCCGCGTGCACGCCGCGGCCGACGAGACGAGGGTGGCGACGATGAAGCTCTACCCGGACACCTCCCGCGCCGCGATCGCCGAGCTCGCCCGCTCCTCGACCGTGTCCATCCGCGACCTCGCCGCGAAGTACGAGGACATCCTCTTCGCGGCCCGCCCCGCCTGGCTCGCCTCCCCGTACCTGGTCCCGCAGGTCATCCCGCGGGGACGCCACTTCGACGTGCTGATCGTCGCCGACGGCGGGCGCCTGCCCACCGCCGCGGCGCTGCCGTCGATCGTCCGGGCGTCGCAGACCGTCGTCGTCGGCGATGTGCTCGAGTACGGCGGGGACTCGGTCCCGAGCCTCCTCGACGACATGCTGCGCATCGCCCCGCACCAGGAGATCCTGCGCGATCCCCATCCCGCGACCGAGGGGCTGCGCGGCTTCGCCCAGCGCCGCGCCCTGGTGGGCGAGGTCGTGGCCGTGCCGAGCCCCGTCGCCCCCGAGCAGGACCGCCTGGTCGCCGTCGAGAACGGCCGCGGCCCCGTCACCGAGGGGACGGAGTACGTCGAGTCCACCGAGGCGGAGCTGCGCCGTGTCACCGATCTCGTGATCGAGCACGCCCGCACCCGCCCCGAGCGGTCCCTGGCCGTGCTCACCTTCACCGAGGAGCACGCCCGGCGCCTGATGGAGCGGATCATGAACACCGTCTCCGTCATCCCGGCGCTGCGCGACTACTTCGACCCCGGCGCCCGCGAGGTGTTCACCGTGCTGCCCGCCGCGCAGGCCACCTCCGTGCTGCGCGACGACATCATCGTCTCGATCGGCTTCGGGAAGACCCCGCACGGCCGGCTGCTGCACCGCTTCGGACCGCTGTCCGAGGAGAGCGGCCGCAAGGCCCTCGCCACCGTCATCACCCGCGCCCGCGGCCGCACCACCGTGGTCTCCTCGCTCGCCGTGCAGGACCTCGACCACGCCCGGCTGCGCTCCGACGGCGCCCGCGACCTGCGCGCCCTGCTCTGGGTGCTGCAGGGCGGGCACGACGTCCCCGTCGTCCCCCACGTCGCCGCGCTCACCGGCAGCGACGAGGAGATCGCTCCGCCCGCCCCCGAGCTGCCGCGCGCCGCACCCGCTCCGAACGGGAGCGAGGGCCCCGTGCAGGAGGGCCGCGGCGGCGCCGCACCGGAGCCTGCCGCTCCCGCGGAGCCGGCGCACGCGCAGGAGCTCTCCGACGAGGACCTCGACGCCGCGATCGAGGCGGCGCTGGCCCGCAAGTCCGCCGCCTCCCCGCAGAGCGCGGACCCCGAGACCGACGGCGCCGGGACCGGTCAGGAGACGGAGCAGCCGGCAGCGGAGTCCGACGACGCCGCCCGGGCCACCGCCGGTGGCGCTGCCGGCTCCGACGCCCCCGCGGGCGTCGATGCGCCGTCCGACGTCGACGAGCCCGCCCCCGCGCAGCCCGAGCCGGAGGCCGAGCGAGCCCCGCGCGAGCTCGAGACCGACGCCCTCGTCCAGGACCTCGCTGATCGCCTGCGCCGGCTCGGCCTGCTGGTCGAGCGGGACTTCGGCCTCTCCGCGGACCGGATCGAGCTCGCGCTCGGCCATCCGGCCATGCCCGGCCGACTGCTGCTGGCCGTGGACACCGACGGCTCCCACTACGTCGACACCCCCAGCCAGCGCGAGCGCGACCGGCTGCGGGCCGAGCGCCTCGAGGCCGCCGGTTGGGCGACCGAGCGCGTGTGGTCCTGGGCCCTGTTCATCGACCCCGACGGCGAGGCAGAGCGGATCCGTCGCGCCCTGGACCGGGCGCTGCGCCTGGTCCAGGCGGAGGAGAGCTCCGACTCGCCCTCCGGCGTCGGCACGATCCGCCATCGTCTGCCCCGCCCGCAGATCCCCGCCGGTCATCCGCTGAGCTTCTACTCCAGCGACGACTTCGACGCGGTGGTGGAGTACATCTGCTCCGACGGCCGCGCCCGGCTCGAGGAGCACCTGGCCACCGAGGTGCGCAGCTTCCTCGGCTTCGAGCAGCGCTCCGTGCTGCTGGACGTCTCCGTCTCCAGCGCGATCCGCCGCTACCAGGAGCGGCAGTGAGCACCGGCTCCGCGGCCGACGGGGGAGCGTCGGCCCGTGGGAGAGCGGCGAGGCCCGTCCGCCGGGTCGTCGTCTCCTCCGTGACCGGCAAGCCGATCGACTGGGAGGTGAAGGACGCGTCCGCCCCCGCCGCCTCCCGCGGCGAGGAGCCGAAGGTGCTCCCGGACCGCCTCGCCGAGGACGCCCCCGAGCCCGGGGCCGACGAGTCCAACGACGCCCGCCTCAGCGGCGACGTGCCCCCGCACTGGGGGCGCGGCCGCTGATCGGACGGGGAGCGCGCCACGGCTCGCCGCGCCCCGGACCGCCCCGGCGACGGCTTCCCGTGCCCGGGCGCGGGGTCCGTCACTCGCCGCTCCGTCCGGTGCCGGGACCGGGCGCCCGCCGGGACGGCCCCCGCGGTCCGACGCCTGCGCCGTACCCTGGCGGCATGACTGACACGAGCACCGACAGCCTCGACCTCTCCGCCGTCCGCGTCGCCCTGATCGGGGCCGGGAACATGGGCGGACCCGTCGGCCGCACCATGCTCGACGCCGGGGTGCGTCCCGAGAACCTGCGGATCGCGAACTCGGGCCCGGCCAGCAGCGAGCGCGCCGCGGAGGAGCTCGGCGCGACCGCCGCCGCCTCCCGCGCCGAGGCGATCGAGGGCGCCGACGTCGTCGTCCTCGGCGTGAAGCCCTACCAGATCCTCGACCTCGTCGCCGAGCTGCGGGACGACCTCCCCGGCGGCGCCGTGGTGCTCTCCCTCGCCGCCGGCACCACCCTCGCGCAGATCCAGGACGCGCTCCCGTCGGGCACCGCCGTCGCCCGTGCCATGCCGAACACCCCCATCTCGGTGGGGGAGGGGGCCGTGGGCCTCATGCGCGGCGAGGCCGTCTCCGACGAGCAGCATGCGCTGCTGCACGCCCTGTTCTCGAGCGCCGGCGTGGCCGTGGACATCACCGAGGAGCAGGTCCACGCCTTCATCGGCACCGCCGGCTCGATGCCCGCCTTCGTGTTCACGATCATCGAGGCGATGACCGACGAGGCAGTGCGGCTCGGTCTGAAGCGCGACCTCGCCGCCTCCCTCGTGCAGCAGACGGTGCGCGGCGCCGCGACCATGCTCACCGAGAGCGGCACCCACCCGGCCGTCGCGAAGAACGCGGTCTCCAGCCCCGGCGGCACCACCGTGCAGGGCCTCGCCGCCCTCGAGCGGGAGGGCGTGCGCGCCGGCGTCGCCGCCGCGATGGCCGCCGCGGCCGACTCCTCCCGCGCGATGAGCAAGGGCTGATCGACGTGCTGCGAGCTTGCGAGCGGTAGGAGATCAGCAGGGAGGGCGCTGGCTGATCGACGTGCTGCGAGCTTGCGAGCGGTAGGAGATCAGCAGGGAGGGCGCTGGCTGAGCTCCGACCGTCGCGCACGGCCGCCTGTGGGGAGGGGCGGGACCGGGTGCTGTGGGGAGGACTGTGGTGGACAGGCTCCTGGCGACACGCTGTGGCACATATGCCGCAGCGTGTCACCGACGTCCCGTCGGCACCGGTCACCGTTGCCCCCTCCGGCCGCGACACTGTCAGCTGGTCAGCTGCTGGCGCGTGGCGTACCGCTACGCCGATAGAGGCATAGAGGCACGCCACGCGCCGGCACCTGACCACACCCCGCCACGCCAGGCCCGGAGCGGACCTGCCACGGCCGTTCCGGCCCCGGAAGCACAGGCCCAGGCCCGGGAGAGCCGGTGCTCGCCCTGGTCGGCGCGCATGGTGTCCGCGGCGCTCAGGCGCGCTGGGAGAACTTCTCGATCTGGCCCGGGCGGCCGGAGACGATCAGCAGGTCGTGCGCGGCGACCACCGTCTCCGGCACCGCATAGGTGAAGTCCTTGCCCGGTGACTTCACGCCCACCACGGTCACGCCGAAGCGCTTGCGGATGTCGGAGTCGGCGAGGGTCATGCCCTGCACCTCGCGCGGCGGGCGCATCTTCACGATCGCGAAGTCGTCGTCGAACTCGATGAAGTCCATGAGGCGGCCGTTGACCAGGTGCGCGACCCGCTTGCCGGCATCGGCCTCGGGGTAGACGACGTGGTGGGCGCCGATGCGCTGCAGGATCCGGCCGTGGGCGGGCGAGATCGCCTTCGCCCAGATCACGGGCTTGCCGAGGTCCACCAGGTTCGTCGCGATCAGCACGCTGGACTCGATCGAGGTGCCCACGCCCACCACCGCGATGCGGAAGTCTCCGGCGCCGACCTGCTCGAGCACCTCGGGCTGGGTCGCATCGGCCCGCACCACGTGGGTGAGCTGGCCGGAGTACGTCTGGACGAGGTCCGGATCGGTGTCGATCGCGAGCACCTGCGTGCCGAGCTTCTCGAGGGTCAGGGCGATCGCGGCGCCGAAGCGGCCCAGGCCGATCACGAGGACGCCCTCGTCGCGGGCGGTGCGGGGCATGTCGGCTCCTTCGGGTCGGGCGCGGTCGGGGATCGGGTCGGGGCCGGCTCAGTCTAGGCCGGTCCCCGTCGGGGCTCAGCCCACGATCGGCCGCTCTTCGGGGTACTGGATCATCCGCACCCGGGAGCGGACGGCGAGGGCGGCGCCCAGGGTCATCGGCCCGAGTCGTCCCACGTACATGCACAGCGCGAGAACGGCCTTCGCCTCGGTGGGCAGCGACGGGGTGATCCCGGTGGACAGCCCCACGGTGCCGAAGGCGGACAGCGACTCGAAGAGCACCTGGTCCAGCGAGTACGGGGTCATCCGCAACAGCACGAAGGTCGCCGCGAACACGATCGTGGCGCTCATGACGAGCACCCCGATGGCCTGGCGGATCGTGTCGTGGGGGATGCGCCGGCCGAACACCTCGACGTCGGGGTTGCCCCGGATCTCCGCCCAGATCGACAGCATCAGCAGCGCGAAGGTGGTCACGCGGATGCCGCCCGCGGTGGAGCCGGAGCCGCCGCCGATGAACATCAGCAGGTCCGTCAGCAGGCGCGACTCGGTGGTCAGCTGGCCCACGTCCAGCGTCGCGAAGCCGCCTGATCGCGGCATGATCGCGGCGAACCCGGCGGCGAGCACCTTCGTGCCCACGTCCTGGTTGCCCAGGGTGGCGGGGTTGGACCACTCCATCGTGAGATAGCCGCCGAACCCGACCACCAGCAGCAGCGCCGTCGTGGTGAGGGTCAGCTTCGCGTGGACGCTCCACCTCCGCGGGGTGCGCAGCTTCCGCACCACCACCAGGATCACGGGGAAGCCGAGGGAGCCGACCAGCACGGCGAGACCGATCGGGATCGAGAAGAACGGGTCGCCGAGGTACTGCGCGGTGCCCGCGGCCTCGGGCACGAAGCCCGCGTTGTTGAAGGCGCTGATCGCGTAGAACAGGCCCAGGAACAGCGATTCCCCGACCCCGTGCTCGGTGATGAACATGTACGGGGTCAGGGCCACGAAGGTCGCGATCTCGAAGGCGGTGGAGGTGATGAGGATGATCCGCAGCACCCCGCCCACCTCGGCGAGCCGCTCGGCGCGGGTCTCCTGCGCGGTGATCACCCGCTGGGCGAGACCGAGCCGGTGCATCACCGAGATGCTCAGCAGGGAGGCGACGGTCATCAGCCCCAGGCCGCCGAGCTTCACCGCGACCATGATCACGGTCAGGCCGAAGGTCGACCAGTGGGTGCCGGTGTCGACGGTGACGAGCCCGGTCACGCAGATCGCGGAGACGGCGGTGAACAGTGCGTCGATGAGGTCGGTGCCCTGACCGTCGCGCGTCGCTATCGGCAGCGAGAGGAGCGCCGTGAACACGCCGATCAGCAGGGTGAACACGCCGAGCGCGATCCGGGCCGGGGTCGCCTTGGCCAGCGACCTGGCGTGATCGCGCAGGCCCTGCCCGCGGGCGCGCGGGGCAGGGCCGGACAGCCGTCGGCGGGTGGGCCGGGTACCCCGTTCGGTCATCGCATCCCTCGTGCTCGTGGCGACCGGCGGTCGCGTCCGCGGCAGTCTAGACCCGTCCCGCGCGAACACCCGTCCCTCGCGATCCTCGGTACGCTCACCCCATGCCCGCCGACGTGCCCGCCCCTGCCCAGGTCCCCGCCCCCGACGGCGTCGGGATCGTCTGGGACGACGCCCTGTGCGAGTACGACTTCGGGCTGTACCACCCGATGGCCCCGATCCGCCTCACGCTCACCCGGATCCTCGCGGGCGCGGCCAGGGTGCTGGACCGCGAGTGCGTGCGGACCCTGCCTGCACCCGTCGCGAGCGACGAGGAGCTCGGGGCTGTCCACGACCCCGCGCTGGTCGAGGCGGTGCGGCGGGCGTCGACCGGCTTCGAGGGGCTGACCGCCGAGGACCTCGACGAGCTGATCTCCTTCGGCATCGGCGGCGACGACGTCCCGCCCTTCCCCGGCATGCACACTGCCTCCGCCCGCATCGCCGGCGGCTCCCTCGCCGCGGTCGACGCGATCCTCGCCGGCCACGTGCGCAGCGCGGTCAACGTCGCCGGCGGTATGCACCACGCCAAGCCCGGCAGCGTCTCCGGCTTCTGCGTCTACAACGACGCCGCCCTCGCGGTGCGCCGGGCACTGGACGCGGGCGAGGGGCGGGTGATGTACGTCGACGTCGACGTCCACCACGGCGACGGCGTCGAACGCGCGCTGTGGGACGAGCCGCGCGCCGTGACCCTCTCGCTCCACGAGACGGGGGAGAGGCTCTTCCCCGGCACCGGCTTCGTCCAGGACACCGGCGGACCCTCCGCGCAGGGCACCGCGATCAACGTCCCGCTCCCGCCCCGCACCACCGCCGACGGCTGGGTGCGGGCGATCCGTGCGACCGTCCCCGCCCTGGTCCGGGCGGTGAGGCCCACGCTGCTGGTCACCCAGCACGGCGCCGACACCCACCGCAGCGACCCGCTGGCGGACTTCTCCGTCACCCTCGAGGCGCAGCGCGAGGTGATGATGCTGATGAAGGAGCTGGCCGACGAGGTGTGCGGCGGGCGCTGGCTCGCCCTCGGCGGCGGCGGGTACGCGGTGATCGATGTGGTCCCGCGCTCCTGGACCCACCTGCTCGCGGTCGCGACGGGCGAGCCGATCGACCCGACCGCCCTGCTGCCGCAGGAGTTCCTCGAGGCGGCCGACCGGGCCCGCGCCGAGCACGGCCTCTCCCCGGAGCCGTCGGTACGGCGCTTCGGCGACGACCGCCCCCTGGCCGTGCGCGACTGGGAGCACGGCTTCGACCCCGAGGACCCGCTCGACCGGGCGGTCCAAGCAGCGCGCCGCGGTGCCTTCCCCGTGTGGGGACTGGACCCCTTCCTGGACTGAGCGGTCCCGGGACGGGCAGGCCGATCCATCGGCCGGTCCTCGCCGGGACGACCCGCGATCAAGGGACGACGCTCCCGGCGACCTGCCACAATGACGTCCAGGTGCCCCGTGCCCGGGGCCCGCACCCGACCATCCCGGGGGAGCCATGACCGATCGGACCACCCAGGTGCTCGACACCTTCGCGGAGCACCTGCGCACGCTCACGCTGCCGCTGCCCGTCGAGGGCGCCGAGGCCGCCCGCACCGAGGCCCGCGCCGCCCTCTCCCAGCTCGCCGACCACGTCACCCCCCGCCTGGCCTCGCTCGACGCGCCGCTGCTGGTCGTGATCGGCGGCTCCACCGGCGCCGGCAAGTCCACGCTGGTCAACGCCCTGGTCGGCGCCCCGGTCAGCCGCTCCGGCGCGATCCGCCCCACCACGCGCCGGCCCGTGCTGCTGCACCACCCGGCCGACGAGCCCTGGTTCACCGGCACCCGCATCCTGCCCGGCCTCGCCCGCGTCCACGGCGGCGCGAGCCCCGGCGCCGCGGACGCCGAGGCGCCGGGGGCGCAGGACACGACCGGCGACGTGGACCCCGCGACCTCGCTGGCCCTCCACGCCGAGGAGCGGATCCCGCAGGGCCTCGCGCTGCTGGACGCCCCGGACATCGACTCGGTCGCGAAGGGCAACCGCGAGCTCGCCCGGCAGCTGCTGCGCGCCGCGGACCTGTGGCTGTTCGTCACCACCGCCAACCGCTACGCCGACGCCGTGCCCTGGGAGGTGCTGCGCACCGCCGCCGAGCGCGACGTGACCGTCGACGTGGTCATGAACCGCATCCCGGACCGCGAGGGCGTGGCCGAGGAGCTCGCCGCCGACCTCACCTCCATGCTCGAGCGGCAGGGCGTCGAGGTGGACCGCCTCTTCCTGGTCCCCGAGACCACGATCGACGACGACGGCATGCTCCCTCCCGAGGTGATCGCCGAGCTCGCCGCGCACTTCACCGCGCTCGCGGCCGACGGGGAGGGCAGGCGCCGCATCGCCCGGCGCACCCTCGCCGGCGCCGTCGACGGCCTCGCCGCCTCCGCCGGCGACATCGCCGGGCACGCCGCGCTCCAGGACGACGAGCGCCGGCGGCTGCGCGAGGAGGCCGTGGCCGCGTTCTCCGGCTCCCGGGAGCGGATCGACGCCGCCCTCGGCGACGGCTCCCTGCTGCGCGGCGAGGTGCTCGCCCGCTGGCAGGACGTGGTGGGGACCGGGGAGTTCTTCCGCGGCGTGGAGTCTTTCGTGACCCGCGCCCGGGACCGGCTCGGCCAGATGCTCTCGGGCCGCCCCGCGCCCGCGGTCGAGGCCGAGCAGGCGCTCGGCAGCGGGCTCGTGCACGTCGTCGTCGACGAGACGGCGCGCGGCGCCGAGCGGGCCGACGCCGCCTGGCGCGCGAGCGCCGCCGGACGCTCCCTCGCCGAGGGCCAGGACCTCACCCGGATCGACGAGGACTATCCCGAGCAGGTCCGCGCCGCGGTGCGCGCCTGGCAGGGCGACGTGCTCGAGCTGGTCCGTGCCGAGGGCGCCGACCGCCGCACGAAGGCGCGGGTGCTCTCCCTCGGGGTGAACGTCGTCGGCGTCGCGCTGATGGTGGTCGTCTTCGCCTCCACCGCCTTCATCCCCACCGGCCTCGAGGTCGGCGCCGGGGCCGCGACCGCCGTCGTCGGCCAGCGGCTGCTCGAGGCGATCTTCGGCGACGAGGCGGTCAGGCGCATGGCGAAGGCCGCCCGGGAGTCCCTCACCGGCCGGCTCGACGCCCTGGTCGCCGAGCGCTCCGCCCCCTTCCTCGACCGGCTCGACGCGCTCGGCGACGACGACGCCGCGGAGGAGCTCGAGGCCGACGCCGAGGCGCTCGCCGCCCTCGCCCGCGACATCCGGGAGGAGACCCGATGAGCCTCCGCCGCCCCCGCACCACCCCGCTGCACGAGCGGCTCGACGCCCTGGACCGGGCGCTCGCCGCGCTCGACGGGATCGCCCCCGGCGAGGCCCTGACCGGCACGGCCGAGCTGCTGGAGAGGATCGACCGCCGCCGCGCCCTCTCCGCCGAGCACACCGTGATCGGACTGTTCGGCGCGACCGGCTCCGGGAAGTCCTCCCTGCTGAACGCCCTGATCGGCAAGGACGTGGCCCGCGCGGCGGTGCGCCGCCCCACCACCTCCGCGCCGCTCGCCGCCGTGCTCGGCGACGCGGGCAGCGAGGCGCTGCTGGACTGGCTCGAGGTCGAGGAGCGCCACGCCCTGGACGAGGGCACGGCGCTGGCCCGGGCGGCCAGCAAGCCTGCCCGCGGCCGTCGTGCCCGCCGCACCGAGGCCGGGACTCCCGGCGTCGTGCTGCTGGACCTGCCGGACCTCGACTCGGTCGAGTCCGCCCACCGCGACATCGCCGAGCGCATGACCGGGATGGTCGACGTGATCGTGTGGGTCACCGACCCGCAGAAGTACGCCGACGCGCTGCTGCACCACGAATTCGTGCGCCCCTTCGCCGGCCACGACGCCGTCACCGTGCTGGTCCTGAACCAGGTGGACCGGCTCCGCGAGGCCGAGCGCGAGGGCGTGCTCGCCTCCCTCGCCGCGATCGCCCGCGCCGACGGGCTCGAGAGCGCGCCCGTCCTCGCCGCCTCCGCCGAGACCGGGGAGGGGATCGAGGAGCTGCGCGAGCACCTGCTCGGCATCGCCCGCAGCCGCGAGGCCGTGGTCGAGCGGCACCGGGCCGACGTGCGCGGAGCCGCCGCACGGCTGCGCGAGGCCGCGGATCCCACCGGCATGGCCGAGCGCTCGAGCCCCGCCGCGATCGACACCCTCGTCGAAGACCTCTCCCTCGCCGCCCGGGTCGAGCCCGTCGCCCGCGCCGTCGGCGGCTCCTACCGCCACCGGGCGGCGCGCCGCGTCGGCTGGCCGCCGCTGCGCTGGATCCGCTCCGTGCGCGCGGATCCCCTGGCCCGGCTCGGCATCGGCCGAGGTCGCGACGGGGAGGGCCTCGAGCGCACCTCCCTGCCCGCCCCGGACGCCGCGGCCTCCGCGCGCGCCTCCGGGGGCGTGCGCCGATTCGCCGACGACGCCTCGGCCGGCGGCAGCGATCCCTGGCGCGCCGCCGTCCGCGCCGCGGCCCGCTCCGAGGAGGAGGCGCTCCCGGACGCCCTGGACCAGGCGGTCGCGGAGGCGGACCTCCGCGCGGGGGAGACCTCCTGGTGGTGGCGGGTGCTGGACGTGCTGCAGTGGCTCGCGCTGCTGATCGGCGTGGTGGGCCTCGGCTGGCTGGGCCTGAACGCCGCGCTCGCCTTCCTCGGCGTGCCCCCGCCGCCCATGCCGATGGTCGAGGAGCTGTGGATCCCGATCCCGCTGCCCACGGTGATGCTGGTCCTCGCGATCGCGGCGGGGATCCTGCTGGGCGTCGCAGGCTCCGCGATCGCCGCGATGAGCGGTGCCTGGCACCGTCGTCGGGCGCGGCGACTGCTCACCGCCCGGGTGCGGGGGACCGCGCAGGATCTCGTCGTCGAGCCGGTCGACGAGACGCTGCACCAGGCACGGCAGGCTGCGAGCGATCTCGCACTCGCGCACGGTGAGTGAGGCGGCAGGACGGTGTAGAGTGGATCGTCGACCGTGGCGTCGGCCGGGCGTCGGCCCGGGAGACTGCTCAGCCTGCCCCGCACGCTGACCGGCCGCGCATCTGAGATCCGCAGCATCACACCGCAGGCTCGTCCTGCAGAACAGAGGCTACCTATGGGTTCTGTCGTCAAGAAGCGACGCAAGCGCATGTCCAAGAAGAAGCACCGCAAGCTGCTTCGCAAGACCCGTCACCAGCGCCGCAACAAGAAGTGAGCGACGCCTGACATGCGAGAGCCCCCGCCGCATGGCGGGGGCTCTCGCATGTCAGGCGCTGCCGGTCGGGCGGGCATGCGGCCGGTCCGGTGCGCGCCTCGGGAACGGGGCCCGTGGGCCGCGACCGCTCGGGCGCCGGTGCCCCGTCGCGATCCTCAGGCACGGCCGGTGAGGCGGCGCCACCAGGGGCGACGGCGCAGCGCGGTGCGCAGCTGCTCGGCATCGACCCGGTAGCGGGCGTGGACCTTCCCGTCCACGATGATCACCGGCACGTCGTGATCCCAGTCCTCGCGCAGGCGCTCGTCGGCGTCGATGTCCCGCGCCTCGACGGCGGTGCCGGCGCGATCGGCCTCGGCCCGCACCACCGGCAGCGCGTCGTCGCACAGATGGCAGCCCTCCCGCGTGAGGTAGAGGACGCGGGCGTCGGGATCGCTGGGGGAGGGGACGTGCTGCGAGGTCATGGGCGGCACCATATCGGGCGGAGGAGTGGACGGGCGACGGGGACTACGACGGGCCGCCCGCGAGCAGCGGACGGCCCGTCGGACCGGGCGGCGCGGGGCGCCGCGGAGATCAGGAGATCAGGCGGCGGTCGGCGCGGTGAACTCGGCCTCGATGGAGACCTTCACGGAGTCGGCGACCAGCACGCCACCGGCCTCGAGCGCGGCGTTCCAGGTCAGGCCGAACTCCTTGCGGGAGATGGTGGTCTCGCCGGTGAAGCCCGCGCGATAGATGCCGAAGGGATCGGTCGCGGCGCCCTCGTAGGTGAAGTCGAGCTCGACCGGCTTGGTGATGCCGTTGATGGTCAGCTCGCCGTGGAGGGTGTCGCCCTTGAGCTCGGTGGAGCGGAAGGTGATCGTCGGGTTGTTCTCGACGTCGAAGAAGTCGGCGCTCTTGAGGTGCGCGTCGCGGTCCGGGTTGGAGGTGGAGACCGACTCGGTCTTCAGGGTCGCGGTGAAGGCCAGGTCCTCGCCGCCCTCGGCGACGACGAGCTCGCCCTCGACATCGGTGAACTGGCCGCGGGCCTTCGAGATGCCGGCGTGGCGCACGGTGAACGCCGCGGAGGTGTGGGCGGGGTCGAGGGTCCAGGTGCCGGGGGTGAGGTCGCTCATGAGATGTCTCCTTCTCGTGGTGGTCCGGTGGTGACGGGCGGCGGTCGAGCCGTTCCGCGTCGTCTTGCTTGAAAGCTAAACTAAAATGGGGGATGATGGCAAGAGGAAGAGTCCCTGGAAAGAGGAAACGTGATGCATGACACGACGTCAAGCGAGGAGCAGGCGGTCGCGGAGGCTTCGGTGAGCCCCGCGGTCGATGGTGCGCAGGACCAGGCGGACCGCGCCTCGACGCCCGAGGAGCTGTGGCTGACGGCGAAGGAGCAGGAGGCGTGGCGCACCTTCCTCTACGCCACCACCCTGCTCACCGACCGGTTCGGCGAGGCGCTGCAGTCCGATCCCGAGATCGGCCTGGCGCTGGGGGAGTACGAGATCCTGGTGCGCCTGAACGAGGCCGAGGGCGGGTTCCTGCGCATGTCCGAGCTGGCCGACAAGGTCGTCCACTCCCGCTCCCGCCTCACCCACACCATCACCCGCATGGAGAAGCGGGGCCTCGTCGAGCGCGTGCGCTGCTCCTCCGACGGTCGCGGCCGACAGGCCCAGCTGACCGCCGAGGGCCAGGCCCTTCTTGAGCGCGCCGCGCCCACGCACGTGCGCTCCGTCCGCGATCTCCTGCTGGATGTCATCGGCCACGACGACCTGCTCGAGCTCGGCAGGATCCTCGGCCGGACCATCGCGGAGGACGCCCCGATCGCCGTCGGATGTCCGGCACCTCACGAGGACGCCCCGGCTCGGAGCTGATCCGGAGGTGGGGTTGGTACCGTGAGGCGGCTCGCGAGAGCCTGCGACAGCGAGAGGGAGCCCCCAGCGATGACCACCACCACGGTGCACCTCGTCCGCCACGGCGAGGTGCACAACCCGGAGCGCATCCTGTACGGGCGCCTGCCCGGATACCGGCTCAGCGTCCGTGGTGAGCAGATGGCGCAGCGCGTCGGCGAGCACCTCGCCGGGGCCGACGTCGCCCTCGTGCGCTCCTCGCCGCTGCTGCGCGCCCAGCAGACCGCCGTCCCGATCGCCGCCGCGCACGACCTCGAGATCTCCACCGACCAGCGCCTCATCGAATCGGGCAACCGCTTCGAGGGCCAGCGCATGGGCCACGGCGACGCGAAGCTCACCGACCCGCGCAACTGGCGCTGGTTCGTCAACCCCTTCCGCCCCTCCTGGGGCGAGCCCTACCGGGAGCAGGTCGCGCGCGTGGTCTCCGCCGTGCACGAGGCCCGCGCCGCGGCCGAGGGCCGCGAGGCCGTGCTGGTGCTGCACCAGCTGCCGATCTGGGTCACCCGGCGCAGCGCGGAGGGCAAGCCCCTGTTCCACGACCCGCGCCGGCGCGAGTGCGGCCTCTGCTCGGTGACGAGCCTGCACTTCGTCGGCCCGCACCTGTCGGACGTCGGCTATGCCGAGCCCGCCGCCGCCCTCTACGACGGCGCCGTCGACGCGACCGGAGGGAAGCTCACATGAGGACCCCGCGCCCCGTCCCGAGCCGGCGCGGCCTCCTCCGCGTGGCCGCCGCGGCGCCGCTGGCCGTGCTGCTGGCAGCCTGCGGGACCGACACCTCCGACCGCTACGCCTCCGGGGAGGCCGGCTACGTCTCCGGCGACGGCGTCTCCGTCGAGATCCCCGCCGCCGAGCGCGGCGAGGCGATCGCCTTCACCGGCACCACCTTCGACCAGGAGCCGGTCGACCTCGCGGACACCCGCGGCGAGGTGCTCGTGCTGAACGTCTGGTACGCCTCCTGCCCGCCCTGCCGCAAGGAGGCGCCGGACCTCCAGGCCATCCACGAGGAGTACGCCGAGAAGGGCGTCTCCTTCCTCGGCATCAACGTGCGCGACGCCGCCGGCCCCGCGAAGGCCTTCGAGGAGCGGTACGGGATCACCTACCCCTCCGTGCCCGACACCGGCGCGGAGATCATGTACGCCCTGCGCGGTCAGGTCGCCCCGAACGCCGTCCCCTCCACGCTCGTGCTCGACCGCGAGGGGCGCGTCGCCGCCCGCATCTCCGGCGCCGCCGACCCCTCCGTGCTCCGCGCGATGATCGACGCGGTGGTCGCCGAATGATGCTCGCCGAGATCGGGGCCGCCTTCCAGGCGACCGCCCTGTCCGGATCGCTGCTGCTCGCGATCGCCGTCGCCGCCGCAGCGGGCCTGGTCGCCTTCCTCTCCCCGTGCGTGCTGCCGGTGGTCCCCGGCTATCTCGGGTACGTCTCGGGCCTCGCCGGCCAGGGCCGCGGCCCCGCCCCCGCCGCGAAGGGCACCGGCCGCCGCGCCGCCCGCCCGCAGCGGCCCGGCACCGGGCGGATGCTCGCCGGCTCCCTGCTGTTCGTGGCCGGGTTCGCGGTGGTGTTCATGGCGCTCGGCGGCTTCGCCGGCGCCGTCGGCTACCTCCTCCAGGAGCACGCCGTGTGGATCAACCGCGTCGCCGGCGCGATCGTGATCCTCATGGGCCTGGTGTTCATGGGCCTGATCCCGGGGCTGTCGGCCACGAAGCCGATCTCCTCGAAGAAGCCCGACGCGGGCCTGCTCGGCGCGCCGCTGATGGGACTCGTGTTCGGCCTGAGCTGGACCCCCTGCATCGGCCCCACCTACGCCGCCATCGTGGCGCTGTCCCTGGACGGCGGCGGCGACGGCGCGGCGGTCCGCGGCGGCGTCCTGGCGCTGGCCTACTCCCTCGGCCTCGGCATCCCCTTCGTGCTCTTCGCGCTGCTGTTCGAGCGCGCGCTCGGGCTGAGCAGGAAGCTGTCGGCCCACCGCCGCAGCATCGGCCTGCTCTCCGGCGCGCTGCTGATCGCGATCGGCGTGCTCCTGATGACCGGGGTGTGGGCGAGCTGGATGAGCGAGCTGCAGGGACTGATCGCGACCTTCGAACCGGTGGTGTGATGAGCGAGAAGAACCCCCGTCCCGACCGCGGCGTCCGGACCGACGACGCAGAGCGGCCCGGCACGGGCCCCGCCGAGGCAGGCGCCGAGGCGAGCGGATCCGGCACGGGCCCGTCGGAGTCCGGCAGCTGGTCCAGCAAACCCGAGGTCGACGGGAAGCGCCCCGCCGTGCCCTCGCTGGGACTGCGCGGCACGCTGCTGTTCCTGTGGCGGCAGCTGACCTCCATGCAGACGGCGCTCGTGCTGCTCATGCTGCTGGCCGTCGCCGCCATCCCCGGTTCGCTCTACCCGCAGCGCAGCGTGAACCCGGCCCTGACCGAGCAGTTCCTCGAGGAGAACGGCCGCTGGGGCGAGATCCTGGACGCGCTGGGCTTCTTCGAGGTCTTCTCCTCGCCGTGGTTCTCCGCGATCTACCTGCTGCTGTTCATCTCCCTGATCGGCTGCATCGTCCCGCGTGTCGGCGTGCACCTGAGGCAGCTGCGCGCGAAGCCGCCCCGCACCCCCTCCCGCCTGACCCGCTTCACCGGGTACACCCGCCTCGAGCTGCCCGGTGCGCAGGCCGACTCCCTGATCGAGACGGCCCATCGCAGCCTGCGCCGCTCCCGCTACCGCGCCGAGGTGCGCGAGGAGAGGGTCGGCCGCTCCGTCAGCGCCGAGCGGGGGCTGCTGCGCGAGACCGGCAACCTCCTGTTCCACATCGCGCTGGTCGGCGTGCTGGTGTGCATCGCCGGCGGCACCCTGACCAGCTACCGCGGCCAGGTCACGGTGGTCGAGGGCGGCGGCTTCGCGAACTCCCTGACCCAGTACGACTCCTTCGAGTCCGGGGCCTGGTTCGACGAGAACGACATGCCCGACTTCCGCTTCACCCTCGAGGATTTCCGCGCCACCTACGTCCAGCCCGGCGAGGCGGGGAAGGTCGGCGAGCCGCGCTCCTTCGAGGCCGACGTGCAGGTGACCACCCCCGGTCAGGAGCAGGAGTCCCGCACGGTCCAGGTCAACAAGCCCCTGCACGTCCCGGGCGCGTCGATGTACCTGCTCGGCAACGGCTACGCCCCCGAGATCACGGTCACCGACCCCGAGGGCACCGTCGTCGCCGAGGGGCCGCTGATCACCGTCCCGATGGGGGACACGAACTACACCTCCCAGGTGGTGCTCAAGGCGCCCGACGCCCAGCCCGAGCAGACCGCCGTGGTCGGCTTCTTCCTGCCCACCGGCACCATCGACGAGCAGGGACCGCGCTCCCTCTACCCCGACGCGCTGGACCCGCAGCTCGCCCTCACCGTCTACCAGGGCGACCTGGGCCTGGACTCCGGCGTGCCGCAGAACGCGTACGAGGTGGACCTCACCACCCTCACCCAGGTCCCGGGGGAGGACGGCGACCCGGTGCTGATCCGGCTGTACCCCGGCCAGGAGTACAGCCTCGCCGACGGCACCACCGTCAGCTTCGACGGGCTGAAGCGCTACGCCGCCTTCGACATCGCCCACAACCCCTTCGAGCGCTGGATCCTGATCAGCGCGCTGGTCGCCGTCGGCGGCCTGATCCTCTCCCTGTTCGTGCCGCGCCGGCGCCTGTGGGTGCGGGTGTGGGAGCAGGGCGGCACGACCGTGCTCGAGGTCGCCGGGCTCGCCCGCAGCGACGATCCCGCGCTCGCGGACGACGTGAAGGCCCTGGCGTCCCGGCTCTCGGAGGCGCACGATGGACAACGGCTCCCGGACGCCGCACCGTCCGGGCACCCCGAGGCGGACGCCTCGGGCGGACCCCGAGAAGGAAGTGCCCAGTGATCAACCAGCAGCTGGCAGAGCTCTCGAACCTCGCCATCGTGGTGACGATCGTGCTCTACGTACTCGCCCTGATCGGCTTCGGCGCCGATCTGGCCTCGTCCTCCCAGCGCCGCAGCGACGCCCGCCTCGCCGCCCAGGAGCGGAAGGAGGCGCAGGAGAGGGAGATGAGCCCCGCGAGCGTCGGCGCCTCGGGCGTCGAGGCGGAGGGGGCGACCGCCGCGGGTGGCACCGCGGTGGCCGCTCGCCCCGGCGCAGCGAGCGCGGGCTCCGCAGGCTCCGGCGCCGACGGCTCGGATTCCCTCGCCTCGGGCACCGCCGGTACCGGCATCGCGGGGGAGGCTCCCGCCGCGCCCGGCGGCATGTCCGCGCAGCGCTTCGCCTTCCTGCTGGCCTCGGCCGCGACCGTGCTGCTCCTGATCGGCGTGATCTCCCGTGCGCTCGCCACCCAGCGCGTCCCGTGGGCGAACATGTACGAGTTCGCGACCACCTCCACCGCGGTCGTGATGGTCGCCTTCCTCGCCTTCAGCGTGCGCCGCACGGAGCTGCGGGCGCTGGGCACCTTCGTCGTCGGCCCCGTGCTGCTCGTGCTGCTGCTCGCGCAGACGTTCTGGATCGTGCCCGCCGCCGAGCTCACCCCGAGCCTGCAGAACTCCCACTGGATCTACATCCACATCGGCGTCGCGATCATGGCGACGGCGCTGTCGATCCTCGGCGCGGTCGTCGCCTCGATGCAGCTGCTCCAGGCGACGCACGAGCGCGTCCTCGCCGAGCGCGCCGCGACCGAGGAGTTCCCCGAGCACTGGGGCCGCTTCGGGCACGTGCTGGACCGGCTGCCCTCCTCGTCCTCCCTCGAGGCGCTGAGCTTCCGCATCCACTCGGTCGCGTTCGTGTGCTGGACCTTCACCCTGATCTTCGGGGCGATCTGGGCGCGCGAGGCCTGGGGCCGCTTCTGGGGCTGGGACCCCAAGGAGGTGTGGACGTTCATCATCTGGGTGATCTACGCGGCCTACCTCCACGCCCGCGCCACCGGCGGCTTCCGCGGCTCCCGTGCAGCGGGCCTGGCCCTGGCCGGCTTCGTCGCCGTGGTCTTCAACTACACGATCGTGAACACGGTCATCAACGGCCTGCACTCCTACTCCGGGCTCGGCTGAGACTCCGGCCAGGGGAGGCAGTCCGGCCTCGGGTGATTCTCCGGCCTCGGCTGGTGCTCCGGTCCCGGCTCTGCCCGCGCCGCGCAGTTCTTCGACGATCCGTTCCTGGACCTGGAACGGATCGTCGAAGTGTTTCCGGCCGCCGCCGTGCGGACGAGACCAGGGCCGCAGCGCGAAGAGTCGATCGACGTCAGGTACCAGCATTCTGGTACTTGATGTCGATCAGCTCTGTGCAGCGGTGGTGTGGACGGGGTCGGTGCCTGTGCACGTGCAGTTGGTCGACCTGAGGTACCACTTTCCCGGTACCTGACGTCGATCAAGTCTGTGCAGCGGTGGTGTGGACGGGGTCGGTGCCTGTGCACGTGCAGTTGGTCGACCTGAGGTACCACCTTTCTGGTACCTGGCGTCGATCGACTCCGGTGGGAGGGCTCGGCCGAGCTTCGCTGAGTGGGCCTGGCCGACCTCAGGTGACCGGTCCAGCCAGCAGGTGACGGCATGCGGCGCGCCGAAGCGCGGATCGCCGAGGCGGAACCTCCCGGCCCAGCCTGCTCAGGCGCTGCGGCCGGTGTCGGTGCCGCTGTCGCCGGGGCCGTCGTCGAGCTCGCCGGAGTCGCCGGGGCCTTCGCCGCGCTCGCGACGCTCACGACGCTCGCGGCGGATGTCCTCGTCGAGCTTGCGCAGGAACTCGGGATCCTCGTCAGGGGCGAGGGGGCCGTCGCGCCGCGGACCGGGACCGCCGGAGGAGCCTCGGCCCCACGAGCGCTCCTTGCCCACGAACAGCCAGGTGAGCGGTCCCACCCAGGGAATCAGCACGATCAGCACGATCCATGCCCATTTCGGCACGCCTCTGACCTTGTCGTCCTGGGTCTGCACGCAGTCGGCGAGTGCGAAGACGGTCAGGGCGATCGAGAGGACTGCCAGGATGCCGCGGGCCATGGGGACAGTCTAGGCCGGGGACCTGGGACGAGGCCGGGGACTCGGGACCGGATCGGGGACTCGGGACGGGGCAGGGGGGGCTCTGGACCAGATCGGGGACTCAGGACGGGATCGGGGACCGGGCAGGGACGCGGGACGAGACCGGAGTACGGCAGGGCTGCCCATCGCGTCCGCGGCAGGGCTCGCCGCGCGCGCCGTGATCGCGGCCCGCAGCCCGCGGCGTGATCCTGGCCCCGAGCTGCCTCCGGGGACAGCGGGTTCCCGGACGGGGGACCTAGTCTGGAGCGATGCGACAGTTCCTGCTCTACGCCGTCATCCGCCTGGGCCTGTGGATCGCCCTGTGGTGGGTGCTCACCGTGGTCGGGGTGGGCGTGATGCTCGCCGGCGTGCTCGCGGCGTTGATCGCGATGCTGATCTCGATCCTGTTCCTGGACCGTCTGCGGGGCGCCGCGGCGATGCGCTGGAAGGTCGCGCACGAGCGCCGGGTCGAGAAGCGCGGCGAGACCGTGGACGAGGACGCCGAGTACGAGGACGGGCTCTTCGCCGACGAGGTCCGGATCGACGGAGAGACGCGGGCGGGGGACTCCGCCGCAGGCCCCGCGGACCTGCCCGACCTCCCCGAGGACGGCACGAGCGACAGGGACACCAGGGCCTGAGCCGCCCCAGGGCGCTCAGCGCGCTGACACGCTGCCCTGAGCCCTGAGCCCTGAGCCCTGAGCCCTGAGCCCCTAGCTGGGGCCCGCTGCTCCCCGAATGTTGCGTCGTGCGGACCGGCGGGCCGACGAGGTCAGAGCACGAGGCCGACGAGCAGCTGCAGCGAGAAGACCAGCTCGAGCCGTCCGGTCGCGCCGAGCACGGGGATCAGGTCCCGGCCCATCGCCCCGCCGAGCACCTTCCGCACCGGACCGATGGCGAGCGGCAGGGCGAGCAGCACGAGCGCCGCGGGCCAGTGCGCGATGATCACCGGCACCATGAGCACGAAGGGCGCCAGCAGCGTCGTCGTGTAGAGCAGGCGCGTGCCGCGCTCACCGAGTCGGACCGCGAGGGTCCTCTTGCCGGAGACGGCATCGGTGGGGATGTCGCGCAGGTTGTTGGTGAGCATCAGCGCGACGGCGAGCAGCCCGATCGCGACCGAGGCGAGCAGCGCCGCCCAGGAGGGGCGGCCCGTGATCGCGAGCGCCGTGCCGTTGACGGCGACGAGACCGAAGAACACGAACACGAAGAACTCGCCGAGGCCCAGGTAGCCGTAGGGCTTCCTGCCGCCGGTGTAGAACCAGGCTGCGGCGATCGCGGCGGCGCCGACGACCAGCGCCCACCACATCTGCGCCACGGCCACCAGCACGACGCCGAACAGGCCGCCGAGGGCGAGGGAGATGATCGCGGCGCGCTTCACGGTCGCGGGGCGGGCGGCGCCGGAGCCGGTGAGGCGGAAGGGGCCGACCCGGTCGTCGTCCGTGCCGCGGATCCCGTCGGAGTAGTCGTTGGCGAAGTTCACGCCGATCTGCAGCGAGAAGGAGACGGCGAGGGCCAGCAGCGCTCGGGGGATCACCAGCGCCCAGTCGACCGATCCGGTGAGCTCGCCGAGCTGCCACACGGCGACGCCGGTTCCGGCGGCGACGGGGGCGAGGGCGGCGGGGAGGGTCTTCGGGCGGGCGCCCTCCACCCACTGCGGCAGGCTGGCCATCGTGCTCCTCACGCGTGCTGGGGCCGGCGGTCGACGGCCCCGACGAGCTTACGCCGCGGCGCGGCGCCGGACCGTCCCGTCGACTGTGAGTCGTGACCCGAGTGACGAGCACCGGGCCACCCGGATGCCGGGCCGCCGCGATGCAGGATCGACCCGATGCCGGGCAGCTCCGATGCCCCGCCGCCGCTCTGCTCGACGTCCGCGGCGTACGGACTCCGCGGCCTCCCCGACGGCGCGGCCGACCGGCAGGGCGGGGCGGCGGACCCTCAGCCGCCGGCGAGGCGGCGGGCGGCGGCGCGGTCCACCTTGCCGATGCCCAGCAGCGGCAGCTCCTCGACGACGTGGACGCGCTTGGGGATCATGTGCGCGGGCACCTCGGTGGTGCGCAGCGCGGAGCGGACGAGCGCCGAGGCCTCCGCGGGGTCCGTGCCCTCCTCGAGGGTGACCAGCGCCTCGACCCGCTGGCCCCATTCCGGATCGGGCACCCCGACCACGACGGAGGTGCGGACCAGACCGCGCAGCATGAGGGAGCGGTCGATCGCGCGCTCGACGTCCTGGGGGAGGACCTTGCGTCCGCCGGTGTTGATCACGTCGTCGGCCCGACCCAGCACGGTCAGCGCTCCGTCGTCCCCGATCTCGGCGAGGTCGGAGGTGAGGAAGGCGCGGTCCGCGCTCTCGCAGGAGACCACAGCGCCGGAGACTGCGGCGTCGGCGGCCGGCCAGTCGGCCGACGGGGAGGCGCCGGCGAACACTCCGCCGTCGGTGCCGCCGCCCTCGGTGAGATAGCCGAGGGCGAGGGTGGGGGAGGAGATCCGCAGCCGGCCCGCGCCGGACTCGTCGGGGTCGAGCACCGACAGGGACACCCCGGGCAGCGGCCGACGGTCGTAGACGCAGCCGCCCGCGGTCTCGGAGGAGCCGTAGGTGGTGCGCACCGGGATCCGCTGCCCGCGGGCGCGTGCGAGGACGTCGGTGCTGGTCGCCGCTCCGCCGACGAGCACGGCGGCGAAGCGCTTCAGCAGGCCGCGGGCGCGGGCGTCGTCCCCGGTCGCGCCGGTGACGATGCGGGTGAGCTGGGTGGGGACGAGGGAGGTCATCGCCGGCAGCCCGGCCCGCTCCGCCTGCTCGAGGACGGGTCCGGCGAGCTCCACGAAGGCGGCGGCATCGAAATGGCCGCGCAGGTCCGGCAGCGGATCCGGCAGGGCGGGCCCCGGAAGGCCCAGCACCTGGCCGGTGCGGTGCGCGCGGGCGAGGACCTGCACCCCGGCGATGTGCGTGGGCGGCAGCAGCGGCAGCCAGAACCCGTGCCCGCGGGAGTCCGGGGCGGTGCCGTCGGCGGCGAAGAGCTGCGCGGTCGCGTCCTGCGAGACCCTCAGCGCGGCGAGGCCGAGCGCGACGGCCTTCGCGGTGCCGGTCGAGCCGGAGGTCGGGACCACCAGCGCCGTGTCCTCGAGCCCGGCGGGCAGCCTGTCCGGGGCCGGGAAGGGCCCGAGCCACAGGCGCGCCCGGCCCGCCATCACCTCGCCGATCGCCTCGGAGTGCGCGGCGAGAGAGGCGGCGGAGGCGTCGTAGGCGGGCGGGACCAGCCAGGGCAGGGACGCGGCGGCGGGGCCGTCGGGCACGGGCGCGGCCATCTCAGCCCTGCGGGTGGGGGAAGGAGG
The DNA here is from genome assembly GCF_001293905.1 of Brachybacterium sp. SW0106-09. Classification (NCBI taxonomy): domain Bacteria; kingdom Bacillati; phylum Actinomycetota; class Actinomycetes; order Micrococcales; family Dermabacteraceae; genus Brachybacterium; species Brachybacterium sp. SW0106-09. The sequence continues at coordinate 5,230 of NZ_BCAK01000059.1, read as the reverse complement.
ACCAGTCGGGGTCGCGCTTCTCGAGGAAGGCGTCGCGGCCCTCGGCGGCCTCGTCGGTCATGTACGCCAGCCGCGTCGCCTCCCCGGCGAAGACCTGCTGGCCCATGAGCCCGTCGTCGGCGAGGTTGAAGGCGAACTTCAGCATCCGGATCGCCTGCGGGGACTTCGTCGCGATGGTCGCGGCCATCGCGAGGGCCTCCTCCTCGATCCGTGCGTGGTCGACGACCCGGTTCACGGCCCCCCAGCCGTAGGCGTCCTGGGCGGAGTACTCCTCGGCCAGGAAGAAGATCTCCCGCGCCCGCTTCTGCCCGACCTGCTTGGCGAGATAGGCGGAGCCGTAGCCGCCGTCGAAGGAGCCGACGTTCGCGTCGGTCTGCTTGAAGCGGGCGTGCTCGCGGGAGGCGATCGACATGTCCGCGACCACGTGCAGGGAGTGCCCGCCGCCGGCGGCCCAGCCGTTCACGACCGCGATCACGACCTTGCCCATGGTGCGCATGAGGCGCTGCACCTCGAGGATGTGGAGGCGACCCGCGGAACGGGTGCGCACGGAACCGGTCTCCTCCACAGCCTCCTCTGCGGCGTACTCGTAGCCGGCACGGCCGCGGATCCGCTGGTCGCCGCCGGAGCAGAAGGAGTGCCCGCCGTCCTTGGGGGAGGGGCCGTTGCCGGTCAGCAGGATCACGCCCACCCCGGTGTCGAGCCGGGCATGGTCCAGCGCCCGGTACAGCTCGTCGACGGTGTGGGGGCGGAAGGCGTTGCGCACCTCGGGACGGTCGAAGGCGATCCGCACCGTCGGGAGGTCCCGGGAGGTCAGCTCCCCGTCCGGCGACTCGATCCGCTCCACCGCCCGGTGGTAGGTGATGTCGGTGAGCTCGGGCCCGCCGTGCTCCTGTGCCGGCACCTCCCGCCAGCGGCGGGGGTCGAAGGTGTCGGAGACCCGACGGGGCAGCGGAGAGGGCGGGGTCGTCATGGCCTCCAGGGTAGTCCGGGCAGAGCGGGCCGCGGAGCGCTCCGGGGCCGGCCGCGGGTGCGCATCTCGAGGGCCCCGGTGCGCGGGCCGAGCAGGAGTCGTCATGCGGTGGTCATCTGAGGGTCGCCCGTGCTCCATCGGGCCGCGGCACCCTGGGCGCATGCATCCTCGACCCTCCCGCCGCGCCCTCCTCGCCGCCACGGCGCTCTCCTCCGCGACCGTCCTGCCGGCGCTCCTGACCGACTCCGCGACCGCCGTCCCCGCCTCGGACGGGCCGCGCTTCCGCATCGCGGTCGCGACCAACGAGCCCTGGGGCACCTACCACGTCAGGCCGGTGCTGGACGACATCGCCGCCCGCGGCGGCGAGATCCTCCAGGTCGTCCCCGACCTCGAGGGGATCGGCGCCGAGGAGACGGTCCCGGTCCGCACGATCGAGCAGATGCGGGCCGAGGACGTCGACCTCCTCGTCGTCAGCGGCGCGACCGACTGGCCCGGACAGGTGGCCGAGGCCCTGCCCGACATCCCGGTGCTCGCCTCGAGCCTGGCCTACATGAACGCGGTCGAAGGGCCGCACGCCGCCGCGCTCCGCCCCCGGCTGCTGCCCGGCACCGCCAGCTCGGACGCCGAGGCCGAGACCTTCGCCGTGCACATGGGCGTGCCCGTCCCCTCGCTGCGCGTGGTCGGGATCCCCGAGCTCGACGAACTGCCGCAGCGTGCCCCGGAGTCCGGCACCGTCCTGGTCGCGACCTCGGTGACGCACGCCGACGAGACCGGCGGCGCCGCGCCGGGCGCCGAGCTGCTGCTCGAGACCGCGCACGCGCTCGCCGACCGGGGACGCAGGATCCTCGTCGGCCTGCACCCGCGCGAGGACCGCTCGCTGTGGAGCGACTTCGAGATCGCCGAGGAGGGCACGCTCGCGGCCTCCGCCCGCGCCGAGGCGGTCGTCGGCATCCCGGGATCCGTGTTCCCGAAGATCGCCGCCGTCGGCACGCCGCTCGTCGGGATCACCGCCGACGGGATCCAGGTGCCCCAGTACCTCCTGGACCTCGGCGCCTCCGCCGCGACCCTCGAGGAGGCGCTCGCCGCCGTGGAGAGCGCCGAGCCGGTGGACAAGCGGACGCTGCGCCACGTGGTCGGCCCGCTCGGCCGCGCCGGGACGACCTACGCGCAGGTCCTCTTCGCCGCCGCGCGGCGGGTCGGGCGCGAGCGCTGACCCGTCGCGACGCCGGAGGCGCGACGGAGACGGGCTGACTACCCTGGCCCGATGCACATCCCCACCCCCCTCCGCGAGCGCGGCATCGACCGCGTCCACGCCTGGTCCATCCCGATGACCACCCGTTTCCGCCGGATCACCGAGCGCGACGGCCTGCTGCTGCACGGTCCGGAGGGCTGGGCGGAGTTCTCCCCGTTCTGGGACTACGACGCGGCCGAGTCGACGGCCTGGCTGCGCGCCGCACTCGAGGACGCGACGACGCCCCGCCCCGCACCGCGGCGCGAGGAGGTCGAGGTCAACGCCACGATCCCGGTGCTCCCGCCGGTGCTCGCGGCGCGGATCGCGACGGTCGGCGGGGCGCGGACGGCGAAGGTGAAGGTCGCCGACCCCGGCTCCGACCTCGCCTCCGACGCGCAGCGCCTCGAGGCGGTCCGCGACGCGATGGGCCCCGACGCCCGGATCCGCATCGACGCGAACGCCGCCTGGACGTACGACGAGGCGCTCGAGGCGCTGCCCGTCCTGGACCGGGCCGCGGGCGGGCTCGAGTACGCCGAGCAGCCCTGCGCCGCGCTCGAGGACCTCGCCGCGCTGCGCCGCGCCCTCGACATCCCGATCGCGGCCGACGAGTCGGTGCGCCGGGCGGAGGACCCGCTCCGGGTCGCCCGGGCCGAGGCCGCCGACCTGCTGGTGATGAAGGTCCAGCCGCTCGGCGGCATCACCCGCTGCCTCGAGCTGGCCGAGGAGGCGGGGCTGCCGGTCGTGGTCTCCTCCGCGCTCGAGTCGAGCATCGGCCTCGGCGCGGGGCTCGCCCTCGCCGCGGCGCTGCCGGAGCTGCCGCACGCCTGCGGTCTCGCGACCGCGACCCTGCTCACCGGCGACCTCGCCCCGCAGCCGCTGCACACGACCGGCGGCACGCTGCCCGTCGGCCGGACGGCGCCGAGCGAGGAGCTGCTCGCCCGCCACGCGGCCGACGACGCCCTCGCCGCGCGCTGGGAGGAGCGGCTCGCGGCCTGCGCGTCCCTGCTCTGACAGCACGTGAACTCTGACAGCACGTGAGCAGGCCGGGACTACGCTGACGGGGTGCACGAGCCCTCCGCCCCGATCCCCGCTCCGCTGACGATCCCCGCGCCCCGGCCCACCGGCTCCGGCGCGGTGGACCAGGCGGTCGCGGTCTGGTCCGCGCTCGCGGAGCTCGGACTGGCCGAGGCGGTGCTCAGCCCCGGCTCCCGCTCAGCGCCGCTGGTCTACGCGCTCGCGGCCGACGAGGTCGCCGGTCGGATCCGTGCCCACGTCCGGATCGACGAGCGTGCCGCCGCCTTCACCGCCCTGGGTCTCGGCCGCCTGGATCCCGCCCGGCCCGCCGCGGTCGTGACCACCTCCGGCACCGCCACCGCGCACCTCCACGCCGCCGTGATGGAGGCCCACCACTCGCGGATCCCGCTGCTCGTGCTCACCGCGGACCGGCCCGCCGAGCTGCGCGAGGTCGGCGCGAACCAGACCACTCGCCAGGCCGGCATGTTCCGCTCCCTGGTGCGCCTGGCCGTGGACCTGCCCGCCCCGACCGCCGAGGCGGCGAGCCCGGTCGAGCTGCGCACCGCCGTCTCCACCGCCGCCCGCGCCCTCGCCGCCGCGACCGGGGAGCACCCCGGGCCCGTGCACCTGAACCTCTCCTTCCGCGACCCGCTCGTGCCCCGCGCAGAGGATTCGGAGCAGCCCGACAGGACCGCGGCGCCCGAGCGGATCGTCGTCACGCGGCGCGTCCCCGCCCCGGCGCCCGCCCCGCAGCCGGTCCCGGTCGACCCCCGCACCGTCGTCGTCGCCGGGGACGGGGCAGGACCGGCCGCCGCCGCGCTCTCCGACGCGCACGGCCTGCCGCTGCTGGCCGAGCCGAGCTCCGGCGCGCTCACGGCGGACGGCCTCGTCCCCCGTCATCCCGCGCTGCTGCGCGAGGTGATGGCCGATCCCGCGCACCCGCTGCGCCCGCGCCGCGCGATCGTGCTCGGCCACCCCACGCTGTCCCGGCCGGTCGTCGGCGCGCTCCTGGGCGCGGCCGACGTCGAGGTGGTCGTCGTGGACCCGCATCCGGACTGGCCCGACGTGGCCCGCCGTGCGAGCCTCGTCGTCCCCGCCGCGATCGGGCAGGAGATCCCCGGGACGGGCCAGGAGGCGACCGGGACCGGGCAGGACGCACTCGGTCCCGGACAGGACGCGGCCTCACCCGGTGCCGCGCCGGCCGCGCCCGACGCCCCGGAGATCGATCTGGCACAGCGCCGCGCGTGGATCCAGGCGTGGCGCACCGCGGCCGACGCCGCCGCGGCCCGGCTGCCGCAGCCGTGGCAGCAGCGCGCCGCGCTCGCCGTCTGGGAGGCCTCCGGGCCGGGCGACCTGCTCGTGCTCGGCTCCTCGAGCCTCGTGCGCGACCTCGAGCAGCATGCCGGCCCTACCTCTGCGCAGGTGATCGCCAACCGCGGCCTCGCCGGGATCGACGGCACCACCGCCATGGCCGGCGGCCTCGCCCTGGCCCGCGCCGCGCGGGACGAGCCGGGGGAGCGGGGCCGCACGCGGCTCCTGGTGGGCGATCTCACCGCCCTCCACGACCTCACAGGTCTGCTCGTCGGCCCCGAGGAGCCGCGCCCCGATCTCGACGTGATCGTCGTCGACGACGGCGGGGGCCGCATCTTCTCCGGCCTCGAGCACGCCGCGGCGCCGCCCGCGCTGCTGCGCCGCTTCTTCACCACCCCGCACGGCGCCGACATCGCCGCGGTCGCCGCGGGTCTCGGCGCCGACGCGCGCTCCCTCGAGGCCGACGAGCTGCCGGCGGCGCTCGCCGAACCCGCGCAGGGCCTGCGCGTGCTCGTCGTCCAGGAGTCGCTCAGCGAGGTCCCGAGGAACTCTTGAGCGCGAGTGGTGACATGACCCCATGAACGACGAGCACGCCCCGCAGCCGCCCCGCGACCCGAGCGCCGGGACCCCGGATGCCCCGTACGGCACGACCCCGACCTACGGCAGCCCTGCCCCCGACGACGGGGCGTCCCCCTACGCCGCGT